>JBDRFG010000046.1:0-3257 GCA_043819135.1 Candidatus Eiseniibacteriota bacterium
CAGCGCGAGGACCTCTGCGTGTTCGCCTTCCGCCTGACGCCGAAGGAGCGCGACGCGATCCACAAGGCGGCCGGGTCTGGGAAAGCCTCGAAGTTCGTGAGGGCGCTCGCAGTCGCGGCCGCCCGGAACGACGCGGCGGCCGTCAAAGCGATCATGGAAGGAGTGGAGGCCGAGAAGTAGCAGTCTCGCGCATCCCTCAGCCCGAAGGCCTCTCGAAGCCGGGAGGTCTTCGGCGTTCAGGGCCCCTCCTTCCCATTCCCTTTCCGCTGTCGCCACGCCTTCGCCCGGCACGCGTCTGAGCAGTAGACCCGTTCGCACCTGGCCTTCGCGTTGCGCTGGCGCGGCAGTCTCGCGCCGCAGACAGGACATGCCTTGAACGCACAAACACGCGGCGGGTGAGCGTTCGCTGCCGTCGGCAGTGTCGCGGTAAGGGTCTCGGCTCGATCGTCGCGTGGTGAGCGTTCGCACATCGTCACTCGTCTCCCAACATCCGAGCGTTGAGCAGTCCAGATTGAAACCTTCCCCGTTTCACCCCACCCCTATACACACACACGCTAGAAGGGGGGTCTATACGAGCGTGCAGGGGGGTGGTGAAAGAGAGAAAGATAGAGAGAGTATGTAGTTCTTCTATGCTTTCAGCAGCTAATCCTTCACTGTCTTTCACAGTCCTTCACCTCCCTTCGGAACGCTCGCTGGCCAGAATCTTCCACACTTCACCAATCCCCCACGTGGGCTATTCGGCGTTCGCATCGCTCTGCCCTGCGCGCGCCTGCCCCTCGGCCGAGACGTCGATCAACCGGTAGAACCGGCCCGACTTTGTCGCAGTCGTCTGCGTCCGGATCACGATGTCCCCGCGCTGCTCCAGTGTGCTCACGACGTCCATGAAGCTCTTGGAGTCCATCTTCATCCGCTTGAGGAGGACGCTGTGCCCAAGTTCCCCGTTCGGGACCGAGCGGAGCTTGCGCAGGAACTTCAGGCACTCGGCGTGGAAGGGGTTGTCGGCCACGTGGGACTCGGCCATGAAGAGCATCCGCCTGGCCTGGTGTATGACAAAGCGGCCTGCCCATTCGGCGGCGGCCTTCCCGATCTCTGGGTGCGTGTAGCTCTCGCTCACGGCGTAGACCAGGGCCAGCTTGCGCGCATGTTCGCTGGCACGGCCCCAAACCGCAGTTCCGACCGCATCACAGGATCGCTCGGCCTTCGCATACTCCGCCTCGGCCTCCAGCCGCGTCTCGATCAGAGCGCGCCTGGCCTCATCCGTCTGCGCGACGACCTGCGGAACGGGGTGCCAGTTCACTAGGTTCCCGGTGCCGCACCGGAAGTCCGCCCACCAGTTGGCGGTCTCGAGCACGCGCGTGGGCAAGTGCTCTATCCGCGGCTCCTGCCCGGGCGATCGATAGCCGCACTCGAGGACGATCATGCGGGCGAAGAACCCGTTCGTGAGCATCCGCTCCGAGAGCGCTTCGTAGTAGTGGTTCGGGATCGCCGTGCCGAAGACGACGAGGCAAGGCTGGTCGATGGCCCCTGGCGACTCCTTGCCGGCCCTCCGCCGCATGGGGAAGACGGAGTTGGCCGACGAGTACATAGTGAGCATCGTCCCCATGATGTTCTCGTGCCGGGCGTCCCGAGACTTGTTGATCGACTGGAGCATCCCGTCGATCTCGTCCGTCTGGAACAACATGCACGGCTCGCTGAAGAGCGCGTCCTGCAAGCCCTCGCCCGATGCGAACCGTCCGCCGACGTGATCGGTCAGCCCGACCGCGTGGAGGATCTCGGTGTTGAGCTTCCGCGGGTGTTCCTTTCCGGCGGACGAGTGCGCGAGACCCAGGAGGTAGAGGTTGGTGCGGTTGTCGCCCGGGTCGCGAACCTTGCGCCCTGCGAGCACGGCTTGGAGCGCGAGCGCGCCGGCGAACGCCATCACAGGGTTCGGATATGGAGCCGTCTCCAGGCAGTGGTCCATGACCTCGGAGACGAAGCCGGGCACGCGGAAGAACTCGTCCGGCATGGGACCCGGATCTGACACTGGGGGCATCGTGTCGTCTGGAGGCGCCGCGTGTTCTATGTCCTGTGCCCAGTGGTTCTCGGCCACGGCAACGGCGACCTCGTCGGGCTCGTAGCGGGAGATGCTCGCGGCAATCCGCTCGACCTCGCACCTGGGAAGCGGGGGCTGGCATCGGCCTCCGTTGACCTGGACCAATGCCGGCAGGATCTCCGCCTCACTCATGCCCACCCGGCGCATCGCGCCACCGAGTCGCGCAAGGGTGGCGTTTCGCTGGCCGGCCGGAATGGTGTTGCCACCCGGCGCGGGATCGTCGCACTGTGGCGCCCTGTGCGCGTCAGTGGGCGCCCCGTTCGCGCCAAAGGCGTCCAGCACGGCCGTGAGCCAGCCGGGCGGCTCGGGCAGCCCCTCAGGTCCGTCGAGCACCGAGGCCTCGCCCCACCGATACTGCTTCCCTTCCACCACCGAGGGCGGCAGCAGTATGTAGCCGCCGTTCGCGCGCGTGTCGACCTTCGGAGCGATCCTCCCCGCCGTGTTACCCCACTCCTTGCCGGACGGCTGACGGAAGATGTAGTGCCGTCCACCACGCGGCGTAAGCGACACGGCGCCGCTCGAGAGATCCAGTACTTTTGCTGGTTCCTCGGGCCACGGGTTATCCACGCCGTCCACATCGATGACGAGCAACCCGGCCGTTGGCATGGCGACATTCGCGTCGGGGTGCCGCGTCCACCACGCCTCGATCCGCGCGGTATCGGTGGTGGCGTCCTGGAACCCGTGGGGAGTGAGCGGGGCCTTGCCTCCGGGCGCGCAGGGGAAGACCGGGTAGCCCAACTCGGCGTAGCGCAGGGCATCATCGTGCAGTGTGCTCAAAACGGCACTCCTTCATCGCCAGCGTAGGCGCAGCATTCCTCGCCAAGCAGATCGTCCCAGTCATCGCCCGGTTCCCTCCACGGGGGCTTCATCCCGAGCTCGTAGCCGATGATGCTGTCGTACTTCTCCCCCACCACGCTCCGCACCGTGATGGATCTGGTCTTGCAGAGCGCGCCGGCAGTGGCGAGCTCCACCGCCTCTTCAGCCGACGCGGGAATCCTGCCGTTCGCGCGCTTCCGCCACCACGACTCCGCCTTATGACGAGGCCAGCCCGTGTGCTCGAAGCAGATCCACTCCGACTGGTACTTGCGGAAGCCGATGCGGTACTCGACTCGCAGGGTCCGGGGCGCGTCCTCCGGAGCGTCGCGCTTGTGGTGGACGCTGTAGA
>JBDRFG010000047.1:0-2642 GCA_043819135.1 Candidatus Eiseniibacteriota bacterium
GTAACCGTTCACCTGGGTTGAGCCGGGCGGGTGCGTTTCAGGCTACGAGTGCAACCTCGAAGACGTTTGCATCGGGTAGGAGGGAGGGAGCGGCGGTGCCACCCAGCCTGGCTTCGACGGCCCGGGTGACATAGTCGAGCACGTTGCGATCCTGCTGGCGACAGGTGGCGGTTACGGTCAGCATACGCTCGAAGAAGCGGTTGCCACGTTCAGACTGCGTGCCGAAACTCACCCTGCGCCACATGACGCCCGGTCGGATGGTGCGCTCGCCGAAGTTGTTGGTCGGCTCAATCCCCTCGTGGTCCACAAAAGTCCACAGTGCGACTTTGACCTTGAGCAGCCTCTTGCAGGTTCGGCTCGTCTTCGCATGTGCACACTCCACACCCTCCTCGAGGAGCTTCTCGATACCTTCTCGGACCGGGACCATCGCCGCCTGGAAAGCGGCTCGGCTCATGGGTCCGCCTCGGACGCGATGCCACAACTTGAACATCCGGTCGGTATGTTTGTGAATCGCGTTGCCAATCTCTTCGCTTCGGCCCCCACGCTCGGCGATTTTCGTGAAATCCCGAATGAGATGAGCCCAGCAGAGCTGGCGTCTGAGAACATCGACCCAGTTGTACGCGGACCAACGATCGGAGACGAGGAAACCACGAAACGTCTCGCCCAACATCTCTTTGGCGACCGCCGAGCCGCGGCTGAATCGGATGGCGAATGCGCTCACGAGTGTCGTCGCTGCCACCCACAGCCACGCTCTCTTGCCCGCCATTCGGTGGCCGGTCTCGTCCATGTGTGCCACTGCTTGCTGCTGCACAAACTCCCAGGCCTCTTCGACAGGTTCTGCCAGGGCCTCGCTGACCCGGGCTTCGGTGTTGGAGACCGTGCCCAGGCAGACGTCGAGGCCGAAGAGGTCGCTGAGCAACTCCCCGATGTACCGCTTGCTCATCCGGTACTTGCCTGATAGCACCGCCACCAACGCCATCGCCCGGTGGCCAAGCATGCCCTCCGGTACGCTCGTCGGGCTCTCGCCGCGGTGATGCTTCCCGCAGCCTTCGCAAATTCCATCGAGGAAGCGGTACTCCGTTACGTGGGGCTTGGCTTTGGGAAGTTCAAAGACCTGCTTGCGTTCGACGACGTCACCCTTCGAAACAACGTGCCCCCCGCACTCGCACTCGTCGACTGGTGGGCAATCCACGAATGAGTCCACCTCTTCCGGCGGCAGCAGTCTGCGGGCCTTGCCCTTATGTCCCTTTTGCGCACCACGCTTTCGCTTGCCCTTCTTGCGCTTCACCATCTTCTTGACTGAAGGCGGATCGCTCGATGGAGGCTTCGACGAGTTGTTCGATGAGGCGCGAAGCTTCTCTTCCAGTTGCGCTACCTGAGCCCTGAGCGCGACGTTCTCCGCCGTCAATACAACAATCAGGGCCAACGCCTTCGTCAGTTGTTGCCTGAGTTCACAGGTCTCCCGCTGGAGCGCTTCCCACTCCGACCGGCTGACGTATTGGCTGATGATCTCCATACAGAGCTTTGATCATCTCAGGCGCCTCCAGTCAAGAAGGAAATGATCAGCGAAGAAAAAAGGTGTCCTGAACATCCCCGGTCACCTGAGGGATTTTGGCTCATTGAGATGCGGTGAACGGTTACCTTTCATTATCATTCACCATTCCCGCATTGAGCCACGGTCAGTCGCGGTAGTCAAACCGTTCCGCCGCCCTGGTTCATCCGATCATTGCCCGATTGCCTGTTGATTCTCTCGCTGGTTTGATTCTGGGGCGGGGGGAGTTTCTGCGTAATCTGGACCAGTGATATTTCGGTGGTCAGAATAGCGCTGAGGGTTTTCCCTCCTCATTATTCTGACCAGGACAGTCGACATGAGGCCCGTCTGTTGGAGCAGACGGACCTCGGTCGCTGGACGCAGGACAAGTGCGATCCAGCTCCCCTACGATACATGCCATCGGTCGATCTGGGAATACGCCGCTGCGATGCGCGCTGACTCCGTGGACTTCTCTTGGGTCCTGCGGGAGCGGTGCCCGCTGTGCGGGGACCGGGGGTGCATCGGTGAGCTGACGCCCTACGGCCGCGGGGTCGTCGAGCTGTTCCCGTATCGGGAGGAGTGGGTGTTGGTGGCCCGGTTCCGATGCAACCGGACCAGGGGCACGTTCTCGCTGCTGCCCCTGGAGCTTGCGCCGTATCACGTGTACACGGTGCCGACGATGCTCTGGGCGCTGATGTTCTGCCACGTGATGTTCAGCGAGCCGGGGAAGCCGCTGGACGCCGTCCTCGAGAAGCTGGACTCCGACAGGCCGGTGACGATGTACCTGGTTCGGTGCTGGGCACGGATGGTGATCCGCGGGTTTCGGCGTTCGCACACGACGCTGGCCCGGCTGCACGACCTGCGCGGGGTCCGTTCGGAGTCCGGGTTCCGGGGTGCGGTCTCGGAGGTGGACGCGTACTTGACGGCCTGCTGTGCGAGGGGACCGCCCCTGGCGGTGCTGCCCATCCTGCGCGGCTTCGTGGAGCTCGCTCAGGGCCCGCGGTTCCTGTTCGGGACGGCGTCGCAGGACCGGGCTCGAGGGCGCTGACTCGGTGGAGTCGGCAGCCCAACGACAACTACCCCTCTCCATCCCCTCTCCCCCGGAGAGGAT
>JBDRFG010000048.1:0-2269 GCA_043819135.1 Candidatus Eiseniibacteriota bacterium
CCAGAAGGAGAGATCACCCAGGGGCTCCACGAGCCTGCCGGTGGGGCCGACGTCGCCCGCTACGAGCGTCTCGGGACCCGCGGCACGCCTGGCCAGTTCGGCTCCCCTCGCGTTCAGCTCGCGCGCGCGCCCGGCGAGTCCGACCGACGAGAGCTTGAGCGAGCTTCCCCCGAACGTGTTCGTGCAGATGACGTCCGAGAGCGGGTCGTAGGCCGTGTGAACCGCAACGACGGCGTCCGCGTGCTCCGCGTTCAGGAGCTCGGGCACGAGGTGACCGGGGACGGCCTCCTGCAGCATCGTGCCGAGCGCGCCCTCGAAGATGAGGACGCGTCCGGCCGCGAACTGCCTGAGGTCGGAAGCTGTCATGTCGTCCGTCCCTCCGGAAGAAGACCCGCCTCCTCCACGACGCGGGGGGTAACGCTCTCCCACATGACGGGCATGAGATGCACCCCGGCCACGCCGTCGACGTCGCGGACCTCGGCGATGAGCTCGCACGCGGCGCGCACGCCCTCCTCGGCGGGGTCGGAGGCAGTGCGGAGCCTCTCGATGAGCGCCTCGGGCACGATCATGCCGGAGACGTTGTCGCGCATGTACTCGAGAGCCTTGTGCGACCTCGTGGGCAGGATCCCGGCCAGGATCTTCACCCTCTCATGGAGACCGAGGTCGCGGACGCCGGCCATCCACCGCCTGAAGCGGGCAACGTCGAATACGGCCTGGGTCTGGATGAAGTCGGCGCCGGCCGCCACCTTCTTGGCGACCCGGATGAGTCTGAGCCCCATCGGCTCCGCGAACGGGTTCGCCGCGCCGCCGAGCAGGACATCGGGCGGCCTCTTGATCTCGTCCCCGTTCATGAAGCGCCCGTCGCGCATCCCGCGCGCAGCTTCGATGAGCTGGATGGAGTCGAGGTCGTACACCGGTCTCGCGTCGGGCTGGTTGCCCATGACCATGTGGTCGCCGGTCAGGAGGAGGAGACTCCGCACGCCCAGAGCCGCGGCCCCGACGATGTCGCTCTGAAGCCCGAGACGGTTCCTGTCGCGGCAGGTCATCTGGACGACGGGGTCGATGCCCTCATCGAGCAGGAGCCTCGCGGCCGCGATGGACGACATGCGAACGACGCCGCTCTGGTTGTCGGTCGTGTTGACCGCGTCGACGACGTCTCTGAAGTGCGCGGCCTTCTTCCTGACCGCGTCGGCGGACGCGCCCATAGGCGGGCCGAGCTCGCCGGTCACGATGAAACGGCCGCTGTCTATGGCGTTCCTCAGGGTCCGCAACGGATCGTCCCTTTCACCTTCGAGGGGCGCACAAGGGGAACCAGGACCGCTGTGGCGATCCCCGCGCACTCGCTCAGGGCTCGGTCTCGCTCTCGGCGCGGCGGGCGACGGGCGCGTCCATGCGGTCGGCGACCGGTCCCATCCTGAACGCGGGCCCCTCTTCCCTGCCGCGGAAGACGTTGAGCCACGCGGAGCTGTGCTCGAGACTCCACTGGTGGGGGTCGAGACGCACGGTCAGAAAGGGCACGCGCCGGAGCGCCCGGGAGCGCCGGTGGATCAGATACCAGATGCAGCGTCGCTCGGGGTACACCTCGCAGAACCCACCGGGTCTCGTCCCTCCGCAGGCTCCGTTCCTGAGTCTCTTGGGACAGCGCTGCGAGCACACGAAGGCCGTGTGCGACAGCACGCACTCGCCGCACCTCTGGCACCGGTAGAGCGGCACCTTGACGACGTTCTCTATGACGAGGCCGACAGCCGAGAGAAACCTCTCGAGCGTCGGCCTCGCCGTCAGGAACTCATCGATTCGCGTGCTCTGTCGCGAGACGTCGCGCTCAGTCATGCGGAGTGCGCCCCGGCTTCAGTCGTGCGGACCACGCCCCGGCTCTGCCCTGGTGTCCGGCAGCGGAAGCTACTCACCCGCGTCCAGTCCGAGCTTCTCGAGCTCCTCCGCGGACATCTCATAGCAGTGCTCGGGCCTCGGGAAGTCCTTCGACTTCACGTCTGCTATGTACTGCTTGAACGCGCCGTCCAGGATCTCGGTCAGGTCGATGTACTTCCGGACGAACTTCGGCCTGAACGCGGCGAAGTAGCCGATCATGTCGTGCACGATGACGAGCTGGCCGTCCGCGTCGGGGCCAGCGCCCAGGCTCATGCAGATGACGTCCACGGCCTCGTGGATGAGCGTCATCGTCGCGGGCGGGACGCACTCGACGAGCATGCCCCACACGCCCGCCTCCTCCAGCGCGACGGCGTCCTCGACGAGCTTCTTGGCGGCATCG
>JBDRFG010000049.1:0-7280 GCA_043819135.1 Candidatus Eiseniibacteriota bacterium
CGCCCTGAACTCGGCGTGGTCTGTCGCGATGACATGGATCTGACCGTCGTCCAGACCGCCCCACAGGTACGCCTGATGCTCCTCGGTGCGAAGCGGCGGGCAGGTGGCGTAGCGGTGCCCGTCCGGGCCCGACAGCTTCCGTTCATCCAGGAGCAGGAAGTGCGGGCAGGTTTCGGCATAGACCTCCAGACCGAGTTCGAGCGCCTCGTCGATGGCGTCGACCGCCTCGGCCGTCGACACGTGAACGACGTAGACCGGTGCGCTTGCCTCGTAGGCGGCACGCAGCACGGTCGCTACCGCCTCGCCCTCAACATAGCTCGGGCGACTCGCCGCATGGTCGGCGGGCGAGAGCCGCCCCTCCCCCACGAGACGCTTGACCTTTCGTTCGATGATCCACTCGTTCTCGCAGTGCACCTCTATGAGGCCGCCGTGTCTTCCGGCCAGCACCAGCGCGCCGTAGAGCTGCTCGTCGCTGCTCTTGAGCCCCGACGACGAGTAGACGGTGTAGACCTTGAACGACGGAACGCCGGCCGCGATCATCTCCGGGATCTCGCTGTCCAGTCGGTCGTCCCAGTTGACCAGCGCCGCGTGGAACCCGAAATCCACGTAGCAGTTCCCGTCCGCCTGTGCCTTTCGCTCTTCCACCGCCTCGGACAGGAGCTGCCCCTTCCTGGGTGTCGCGTAGGTGAGGATCGACGTAACGCCGCCGAACGCGGCGGCGCGCGTGGTCGAGGCGAAGTCGGATGAGACGTGACCATCAAGGTCGAGTGAAACGTGGACGTGCGAATCGACGACACCGGGCAGGACGAACTTCCCGGAGGCGTCGTAGACCTCGGCGCCGTCGGGCGTCGCGAGACCCTTGCCGATCTTCGCGATCCTACCGTTCTCGACAAGGATATCCGCATTGTAGGAATCGATCTCGGTAACGAGCCTCCCACCTCGGATCAGTGTTCTCACGAGCCACTCCGTTCGGAAGAACGCTCACGAGGCTCCACGAAGGCCGCGATGGCCGCCGCCAGTTCGTCCTCGTGTCCCCAGTAGACGTGATTCGCGCCTCGCACTATGAGACTCTCCACCCTGGGCGCCGATATCGCCATCTTCTCGATGAGCGACGCGGCCTTCTCGACCGGCACGTTCACGGCCTCTTCGACGTCGCCGTAGATCACAAATATCGGGCAGGAAACGGATGCGAGCCTGCGGTAGTCACCCTCGATGCCCAGCCTGAACGGGAAGATGTCCGTCGCGGACGGGTCTCCGAACATACTGACGAACGTCGCCGCCGTGTACGGAACGTCGAAGCCGACCTCAAGAGGCACGTCGCCCTTGCCCTCGCTCACGAGCGCCCTCGCTCTCGCCAGCGCGTCGTCAAGGCTCGCCTCCATCCGGTCCTGCTGAAGACCGAACATCTCCGGAGGGGAGATCAGGATCAGACCCGCACATCCGGGATGGCCGACCTCGGAAATGTAGTAGACGATCTTCGAGCAACCCAGGCTGTGCCCCTCGAAGTAGATCTCGTCGTGACCGCGCTCCGCCAGGAACGCAGCGCCCCCGGACAGGTCGTGGACGCAATCCTCAATGATGTCCAGCGTAGCGCCGCCGGGAAGGTAGGTGGTCTCCGGCCCATGCCCCTTCAGGTTGTCGGACCTGTAATCGTGGCCTCTGTTGTTCGTCGCCAGGAACGCCAATCCCCGTTCCAGGGCGGCGGCGCAGACGTCGGCGATGAAGCGGTTCTCATAGAAGTTCCCCGCGAGACCGTGAGTGTGGAGGATCGCCTGCCTCGCAATCCCGTCGGGCGGAGCGGCGTAGAGGCCGACAAGCTCGAGACCGTCACCCGCTTCGATTCGCACCAACTCCGCTTTCACATCAACACCTCCAGAGAGGACCTCCAGCCGTGGCGGGCCCGTGGTAGCTATGCGTGTGCGGACCGCGTCGGGCACAGTCCGCGGACCGTGTAGGGCACGGTCTGACGCGAACTCTCGCGGACCATTCTATCCGAGAGACAGAACGCGCTCAAGGAAGGTTGTGGCGTTCCTGCAGGGGGGCCGATGACGCGGGTCGGCAGGAAGGCGGGGGCCACGGACAGCCTCGCCCGACCAACATACCGCACGCAGTCAGATTGACAGAATCCGCGTCAGCGGTTAGACTGCCTGCTCTCCGGTCAATCGTACTGCGGACTCCCGTGCCGCGACTTGAGGCCCAGGAGAGACACATGACACTGAGCATAGTCGTTCCCATTTACAACGAGCAATCACACTTGGAGGAGCTGCTCCTTCAGGTGCTCGCGAGTCCCCTTCACCCCGAGATCGTCGCGGTCGACGACGGTTCGTCAGATCGCACGCCCGAGATCCTCGAGCGTTACCGCGAGCATCCGGCCGTGCGCGTCGTGACTCACGAGCAGAACCGAGGGAAGGGAGCGGCGGTCAGGACGGGAATCGAGCACGTTACGGGCGACATCGTCCTCATCCAGGACGCGGATCTCGAGTACGACCCCAACGACTACGACGCGGTTGTCGCGCCGTTCAGCGATCCAGACGTTCAGGTAGTCTACGGCTCGCGGCGCCTCCTGAGTTCCAACCCCACCGGCTCGTGGATGTTCCTCATGGGGGGCACCTCACTCACCCTGATCACCAACCTGCTCTACCACACGGGCATCACGGACGAGCCGACCTGCTACAAGGCATTCCGCACCGAGCTCTTGCGGTCGCTTCCGCTCAAGTGTGAGAGATTCGAGTTCTGCCCTGAGGTGACGGCCCTCGTGGCAAGGAGGGGAATTCGCATTCACGAGGTGCCCATTCGGTACGCCCCGCGTAGCCGGCGTGACGGCAAGAAGATCGGGGTCTGGGACTGGTTCGAGGCTGTCCACACGCTCCTGAGGTACCGATTCGCTTCGGGGCGCGCGCTGGAGCAGCGGAAATCCGGGCCACGGGCAAAAGGGTGAACCAGGCACTCACCACTGGAGTGGTCCATCGATGGAGGTTCGCCACGTGACCGACCGCAAATGGACGATCGTCGCCGCCATTATTCTCGTCGTGATCGGCGTGGCCGCGTCGGGCGCGGCCATGAGGGTCCTTCTCGGGCATGCCCAGGACCACTTGATCGGAGACGAGGGACCGTACGCGGGGATCGCCCGGAGTCTGGCTGCGGGAGAGGGTTACACGCGGCACGGCGTCCCGACGACGATGCGAGCGCCGGGGATGGTGCTCTACCTTGTTCTTCCTCATCTCCTCGGCGAACCGCCCGTCCCGCTCCTGCGCTGGTACGCGGCGCTCCCGATAGTGTTGCTCTCCCTGGTCGCCTTCCTCATCTGGAGGCGCGTCGGGTTCCCGGTGCGCCGATCGTTCGTCCTCGCGTTGCCATTCGCACTCTATCCGATGACCCTCGCGAATTCGGGTCTCGTGATCAGCGAGGCCCTTCTGCCGATCGTGCTCCTCCCTTGGATCGCGCTCGTCCTGACCGAACCGCACGACTCGACGTGGACGGTGGTCCTCGCGGGAATCCTGGGAGGCATCGCGGTGCTGACGCGCCTTCCCCTCATTCCTGCCGCGCTTGTCTTTCCGCCGATCTACATGCTCGTGCGTGCGAGGAAGGACACAAGGAGAAGGAAGAAGCTCGCCCTCAGGAGAGCGGCTGTCTACGTCGCGCTCGTGATCCTGGTCTTCCTGCCGTGGCCGATCAGAAACTACTGCGCGTTCGGCGAGCTCGTGCTGACGACGAACAAGGCGGGCGTCGATCTCTGGAAGTCCAACAATCCGGACGCTACCGGCGTGACCTTCATCGATCACGGGGAGACCTTCGCCCCGCACGAGGAGACGATCAAGCATCTTCCCGAGATCGAGATGGGACAGGCCGCTCGACGCGAGGCCGTGAAGTTCATCCGGGAGAACCCTGGACGCTTCGCGACTCTCGCCGCCATCCGACAGGCCGAGTACTGGAAGCCGTTCTCGCGAAGGGGGAACTTTTTCGTCAACGCCGCGGCCGGGGGGCCGTATCTGCTTCTCATCCTCGCGTTCGGCTACTTCCTCGCCACGTCGAGGAGACGTCCGGGCACGGCGTCCGTCCTCTGGGGGACGGTCGCTCTCGCGATCCTCGTGGCGGCGCCGTTCCTCGCCTACCCCGCGCTCGTGCGCTACCGCCTTCCTGTCGACATCGCAATGCTGTGGACGGTGCTGTTCGTGCTCGGCACCGCCGGGTTCCCTCGCCGGAAGTGATCGCATCGACGGCATGCCCGGCGAGCTGAGGTGGGAACGAACACGGGCCGGCCGGACCGACTCCAAGATCATCCGTCCGGGGCCGCGCCGCTCAACGCGCGGGACCTTCCTCTGTGGCGTCCCTAGTCCTCCCTCGGCTTCATGCTCATGCAGCCGCTCACGGGGCACACCGTCTCGCAGAACCCGCACCCTATGCACTTCTCGTCGTCCACGGCCGGCACGCGCGCCAGTTCGCCGGCCTCTTCCCCGCGGAACTCGAGCGCCTGGTGACCGCCGTCCCTGCACGCGATCGCACAGGCGCCGCACCCGACACACAGGTCCTCGTCGATCGCGCTCACCACCTTGTGCTCGCGAGAGAGCGCCTCGTGTGAGACCAGTCCACTCAGTCCCTTGCCAATGAGCTGCGAAGGCGACGTCAGCCCCTTGTCCTCGAGGTAGAACGACAGCCCTTCGTTCAGCTCCTCGACGATGTCGTAACCGTATCGCATCACGGCGGTGCAGACCTGCACGATGCCGGCGCCGGCGAGAAGGAACTCGACCGCGTCCTTCCAGGTAACCACACCGCCGACGCCCGCTACCGGGATCTGTACGTCCTTCGCTACGTCTGCGACGAACCGGAGCGCAATGGGCTTGATGGCCGGGCCCGAGTATCCGCCCTCGGTCGACTTCCCGTTGACGGTGGGGATAGGAGCAAAGGTGTCCAGGTCGAAACCGATGAGACCTTTGACGGTGTTGATGCACGTTATGCCCGCCGCCCCCGCTTCCTTAGCCTTCGCGGCGATGGGACGCATGTCCACGACGTTGGGCGTCAGCTTGATGAGCACGGGTATGTCGACCGCGTCGACGACCCAACCAGCACGCTCGAACGTGAGGTCTGCGTCCTGGCCGACCGCTGAGCCCATGCCCCTCTCCGGCATTCCGTGCGGACAAGAGAAGCTGCATTCGATCATGTCGGCGCCCGAGTCCTCCACGCGCTTCGCGATCTCCGTCCACTCGGCCTCTGTGCCCGCCATCATGCTGACTATCACGACGTTGTCCGGATAGTCGCGCTTGAGGCCGGGGACTTCCGCCAGCGCCTCGTTGATGTCGCGGTCCGAGATGAGGTCGATGTTCTCGAGTCCGATCAGGTTCTTGTCCTCGTGCGAGAGCCCGGCCATCATGGGAGAGACCAGGTTGACCTCGACGTGCTCGAGCCCGAGGGTCTTGACCACCGCGCCTCCCCACCCGGCGTCGAAGCCACGAGCTATCATCTCGCCCTTGTCCGTAGGAGGAGCCGCCGCCAGAACGAACGGATTTGGAAACCGCACCCCGCAGAACTCGACAGACAGGTCCACCTTCTTTCTGGAATCCGTTCGGGCCATCAGCGCCCACCTCCTCTCGTGGAGGCAGTGCCGCAGGCGGCCGCCTCATCGAGGTAGGCCGAGACGCCCGCGGCCGCACGCTTCCCCTCGGCGAAGGCCTGCACGGCCGTCGCGCCACCACTGACCACGTCGCCGGCGGCGAACACGCCCGGCATCGACGTGGCCATCGTCTCCGGGTCGACGCTGATGAGCCCGCGGTCGTCGGCGTCCACGCCCTCGTAGCGATCCCTCACTCCCTGTCCGATGGCCTCGATGACCGCGGTAGCCGACAGCCTGAACTCGGTCCCCGGAATGTCCTCGGCGTTCGACGGCACGAGAAGACCTGGCTCCTTCCATCTGATACACACGCCCTCGTAGCCGGAGACCTTCCCGTCGGCACCGACGATCCGCACGGGCTTCGTCTGCGTGTGGAACTCGATGCCCTCACCCTGCGCGATGTCGACCTCGGAGCGGAAGGCGGGCAGCTCGTCGTAGGATTCCAGACTGCACATGTCGACCCTCTCGGCGCCGAGGTAGAGCGCCGTCATGGCGGCGTCGATGGCCACGTTGCCTCCGCCTATGACGACCACACGCTCGCCCAGATCGGGTCTCTCTCCGCGAGCCACCGCGGCAAGAACGTCCGCGGCCACGTGCACGCCCTCGAGGTCTTCACCCGGCAATCCTATGGTGTAGGGTTGGTAGAGTCCCACACCTATAATGACGGCGTCGAACCCGCGCTCGAGGAGCTCCCCAACGTCCTTCTCGTCACGACCCGGACGCACTTCCGCGCCCAGCCTGCTGACGTAGTCGAGCTCGCTCTCGACGAACCCGCGGTCCAGCCGGAACGGAGGAATGCCCTGAGTGAGAACTCCGCCCATCGAATCGGCGCGCTCAAATACCTGAACGCCGAATCCCCGCTTCCTCAACTCGGCGGCGGCGGCCAGTCCGGCCGGTCCCGCGCCAAGGACGGCGACCTTCTCTCTCCTCCCCTCGACCGGCTCCGGCAGCGGCGCCAGCGTTCCCAGCTCGATGTCGCCGGCGAATCTCTGGAGACCGGCAATGTCGATCGGTGTGTCCAGATTGCCGCGCGTGCAGTTCTCCATACAGAGGATCTCCTGCGGGCAGATGCGCCCGCAGATCCCCACCATCAGGTTCGCCTCGCGAATCAGGCGCGCGGCGCCCCGGAAGTTGCCGAACCGTATCTTCCTTATGAACCTGCGGACGTCCACCCCGGCCGGACACCCGTCCAGACACGGAGCCTCGTCGCACATCAGGCATCGCGTCGCCTCCAGCACGGCCTCGTGCGGCGAGTAGGTCCGCCCGGATTCGCTCATCTCGTTGGTCTTCTCTTCCAGGATGGTCATACCACTAGCCCCTTGCATCCAAACCCAGGCCAAACTGCGTCTGTCCTCGCTCGGGGCCCCCGCTGAGCCTGAGTGACAGACCCCATCCCGCGGGCAACCCCGTCTGGATGCGAATATACCACCTCGTTCCCTCCGCATTCAAGGAGGCTAGCCCGAACTCGCCGGGAAGCCTGGGCTCGTACTGGACGAACGGCGGTGTGGTTCCGTGCGATGCCATGGACGTCAGACCGGCCGTGTAGGAACTCGTGCCCGTGATGCTGCCGCTCACCCGGAGCGCGACGGCCAGGAACGACCCCTCCTCCAGTCCGTCGGAGAGTGACGTGACCCTCCACGCGGAGACCACTACAGGCACCGACCCCATGGTCCGA
>JBDRFG010000050.1:0-27213 GCA_043819135.1 Candidatus Eiseniibacteriota bacterium
GCCAGACGGTCACGAGCTTGAGACTCCCGACCTTGATGCCCTCCGCCCGCGCCCTCTCGATGGCCGGGATAGCCACGCGCGATGAGATGCCGTACGAGATGACCACCACATCGGCACCCTCCACGTACTCTTCCTCGAGAATGACGATCTCGTCGGCGCGGTCGCGGATCTTTCTGACGAGGCGCCCGACGCACTCCTCCTGGCACTCGGCGTTCATCACCGGGTAGCCGCGCTCATCGTGCGTGAGCCCCGTGGTGTGGAAGCGGTAGCCGTCGCCGGCCTTAACCATCCACGGAATCATATCGTCGTCGGGTTTGTACGGCAGATAGTCCTCGACGGGCCCCTTGTACCACTTCCGCGGGACGATCTCGATGTCCTCGGCCTTCGGAATGACGACCTTCTCCGTCATGTGCCCGACGCACTCGTCCATCATGAGAAGGGTCGGCACGCGGCACTTCTCGGAGAGGTTGAAGCACTTGATGGTGTAGTCGAAGCACTCCTGGGGCGAGCTGGGAGAGAGAGCGATGATCTCGTAGTCGCCGTGCGAGCCCCATCTGGCCTGCATCATGTCCGCCTGGGCCGGCAGCGTCGGCAGGCCCGTCGAAGGTCCTCCGCGCTGCACGTTGACGAGCACAATGGGCACTTCCATCATTATGCCCAGCCCCAGGTTCTCCATCATCAGAGAGAAGCCCGGCCCCGACGTCACCGTCATCGTCTTCGCACCGGCCCACGCGCCGCCCAGGATGGCGGCCATCGACGCCAGCTCGTCCTCCATCTGCACAAAAAGTCCCCCTATGAGGGGGAAGCGTGCGGCGATTCTCTCGGCGACCTCGGTCGACGGCGTAATGGGGTAGCCCGCGAAGAAACGGCACCCCGCGGCGAGCGCCCCCTCGGCGACAGCGTGGTCGCCATCGAGGTAATGCTCACCTGTCAGGACCCCCCTGGGATCCGCTGTCATCATTCACCGCCTCTCTCGTCGTCCTTCTCGAGACAGAAGATCGCGAACTCAGGGCAGAGCATCTCGCAGAGCCTGCAGTTGACGCAGCTCGCCTCGTCCACAACCTCGGGATAGTGATAGCCTTTGACATTGAAATCCATGGACATCTGGAGCGTGTCACGCGGGCAGTACTCGACGCAGAACATGCAGCCCTTGCAGCGATTGACGATGATGTGAAGCTCACCGTGCGGGACCTTCACCTTGTCGGCGTCGAGCGGCTGGCGCCAGTACTTGGACTTCGTACTGTCGGGTGCGGCGGGCAGGTCCTTCGGCATTGGCGACTCCCGGCCGTGGCTATCGTGGCTGGTTCCCAATCGTACCGCACAAAAGGAAATCAGGCAGACCGACGGCCCGACAGGCGAGCCGTCTGATGCCACCTACCCCCTATGGGCCGAGTTTACGGCATGTCCCTCAAAGCGTCAAGGAATGGTCGCTTCGCTATCGCTCACGGGCGGCAGACTGGCAGACGGCGTGGGTCTCCGACCCCAAGCAGACCACCAGCACCCGCTCGATGCTTCCGTTGCGTGCGAGGAACGAGTCCATTTCTCCGAGCGCTATTCGGCATGCCCTGGTAATGGGAAAACGACAGCCTCCCGTGCCTCCACGGCACCGCTGGCGATACTAGCACGGCCCCCCCCCGGAATCGCTCCTCGGTCACCCACGTCAAGCGATCTTCGGGGCAATTCGACTAAACACAGGAGGCCCCGGAGGAGTCATACGATGTGTAAGCGCGGCGCGTGTGCTAACGAGCGACACAGCCGTTGTGACGTCTGCAGGAAGGAGGGAGACTCTTGAACTCAGTCGGAACGAGAACAGCTGTGCTGGCGGCGGCAGCCGCGTTACTGCTGTCGATAACCAGCTGCGTGTGTGTTGGAGAACGCGTGGAGCTTGTGGACCTTCGTACGGAGGAACACACGGTGGACCTGGGCGACGCGGAGAGCGTCGTCATCGACGTCGAGATCGGGGTCGGCAAGCTGATCGTCAAGAGCGGCTCGGCGGCTCTACTTGACGCGGAGTTCACGTACAACGTCGACGAGTGGAAGCCGGCGGTCGACTATAGCGTTGCGGGTGGGAAGGGTCGGCTCTCCATCACACAACCGGACGCGGCGGGCAAGAGTTCTCCGAAAGGCGCCCGCAACGAGTGGGTGCTCACGTTCAGCGATGACGTCCCGCTTGAGCTCAGCATAGACATGGGCGTCGGCGAGGCCAGGATGGAACTCGGTAACCTGATGCTCTCCGACCTCTCGGTAGACCACGGCGTGGGAGACCTCAAGATCGATCTGGCAGGCAGACACGTGGGCGACCTGAACGCCTCCATCGATGGCGGAGTAGGCAAGATCGCACTCGTGGTTCCGTCTTCGGTCGGCGTCCGCGTCGAGGCCGACACGGGCATCGGTTCGTTCCGCACGCATGGTCTTACGAAGCGCGGGGACGTGCTGGTCAATGACGCCTACGGCGAGACGGAGTCGACCATCAGGCTGTCCGTGGACGCCGGTATCGGAGAGATTACGGTGGAGACATCGGACGGCACGACGAACATGTAGACACGTCAGCGGCCGGGCCTCAGCTGTCCGGCCTCCGGACCTCGCCAGCCTCCTCCCCCTGGCACCGCGCCTCCGGGTACCCTCACGGGACCCGGAGGTGCTCTTTTTCGCCGTCGGAACTCCGCGACTCGCAGGAGAAGCCATCAAGGGAACTCCGCGACTCCTCGAGAGAACGATTGACAGCTCCGCGTTTCTATCGTATTCAGGTATCGTAATGCGCTCATCATGGTACTGCCCTCCATTGATAACCTGCTCTGCAAGCGGAGGTCTTTGAAGTGACCGGTCTTGTAAGGACTTCAGAAGCTGCCACTCTGGCCATTCACGCGGCCGCCATCATGGCGAGCAGTCCGGGACCACCGGTCACCGCCGCCGCCATGGCCGACGGTCTCTCAGCCTCGGAGGCGCACCTGGCCAAGGTCCTCCAGCGATTGGCGAAGGCAGGACTCGTCGCGGGCACCAGAGGACCGGGTGGTGGATTCCAGCTGACCAGATCCCCGAAGCGGATCTCGTTACGCGAGGTGTACGAGGCGATCGAAGGGCGACTTCAGGTCGAGCGTTGCATGCTCGGCTCTCCCGTATGCAACAAGAGCGACTGCCCGCTGGGAAGCCTGTTCGCGCGGCTGAGTGACGACGCGATGAAGACCCTGGGTAGTACGACGCTCGCCGATGTGGAGCTACCTCTGAAGGAATGACCGGACGCGCGTGAATCGACCCGTAGGCTTCGGCAGCCGGCGTCGCGGTGTCGGAACGCGGAATAGATTTGTGGCCGGGGGCGGTGTGTGCAGGTATTGGCAAGGGCTTCACCCCGGTGAGAGAAGTTCCTTCAGCCGCTCCCGGTCGGGCATCCCGCGAGGCGGAACCCGAACCACGACCTGGGAAGACAACAGGGCCGCCTTCCAGATGGGAGGCGGCCCTGCCGTACCACTGCGGTCAGCCGTCTGTGGAACGCTGTCCGGGGCTGACTAGTATCCGTGCCAGCCGCCGGCGGCCCACCTCAGCAGCCTGAAGAACCAGTCGAGCATCGTCTCGCCGTCGCCCGGAGTTGCGGCGAGGGAGACAACCGGAGACGTGAGGACGACGAGGAGTGCGAGGTTCGTCCTAACCAGAACTCTCTTCACTGTGCCCACCTCCTCTCAGGTCGAAAGAGTCCGGAACCCAGCTTCCGTATCCAGCCGGTAGTGAGTTCTCGGGGAATCTGACGGCCGCCAGGTAGCCGCCACTTCTTGCCCTTGCGTACCGAGTCGAATCCGGCGTCAGCACGACCCTCTGCTCGTTGGTACTGAACACCTTCATTTCACGCGGGCTGTCAGTCAGCAGGACCTCGGTGCTCTCGATCTCGTGACCACCGTACCTGAAAATGAAACTGGTGCTCTCATCGAGCACCAGTCGTCCGCCTTCTTCTATGTAGATGACGCAGATTATGTAGTCGTCGGGATTAGTTCGCACCCTGGTATGAAGCTTGAACCCTCCGGCCGCCTCAAGACGCAGCACCTCCCTCCCAGCGTGCGTCTCGGCCAAGGCCGAGGGCCACGTCTCCTCCTCAATCGCGATCTTGTGCTTGAAGCTGGCGCTGACGCCGGGGCGAACGTCGCCGGTGATGGATGGCTCGCGCCCGGCCTGTGCGCAGACCGCGGTCATCAGAAGGAGCATCGCTATGAGTGCGTGCGGTTTCAAACCTCCCCCGGGTTCGTGTGTGAACCGCGCCTCATGTCATTCACTCATGCACCAATGCATTCGCCATGCCAACGAGTGTCTGAGTACGCGGCGCCCGGGGTCTAACCTCGTGCGGAGAGAGTGATTGAGCGGTGTGGATTCTTGAGGGATCGGTTGCAGTGGTATCAGGAGTGTCAACCCGGTGGACGATGTGACTCGCAGTTCAGGTTGTTCTGGCAAGCGCGCCCTGCGGGGGCGTCGCCGGTAGCCTCATACAAGAACTCCAGGCGACCGTCCTTCCGCCGTCGCCCATCTGGCACAGGTTGTTGCAGGGGGACCCCTGGTGCCACGCTGTGGCGAGAAACGGCCTCTCACAGGCCGGGTCTCATCACTCAGCACTTGGGCACGGGCTGTCTCTGACGCCCTACTCGTACCGAAGCGCGTCGATAGGATTCAGCATCGCGGCCTTCCGTGCCGGGTAGTAGCCGAAGAAAACGCCAACGGCGCCTGCGAACCCGAACGCCATAAGCACTATGTCGAGCCTGACTATGGTGGTCATCCCGACCACGCGATTCAGGATCGTCGCAAGCGTATACGCGAGGATCACCCCGATCGTCCCGCCGAACAGACTGAGCACAACCGACTCGGTGAGGAACTGCGCCATCACGTCGCTGCTTCTCGCCCCTACCGCCAGCCTGATACCGATCTCGCGCGTCCGCTCCGTCACCGAGACCAGCATGATGTTCATGATCCCGATGCCGCCGACGAGCAACGACACGGCGGCGACTCCGCCAAGGAACAGCGTCATCACGCGCTGCGTCTCCGTCGCCGTCTCCATCAGCTCCGCCTGGTTCCGGACGCGGAAGTCGTCCTCTTCCTGAGGTTCAAGCTTGTGGGAAGCTCTGAGAGCGGCCGTCATCTCTTCTATGGCGGGCTCGGTGTCCTCCGACCGCGCCACGCTTGAGTAGATGCGGTCGATGTGATCACCACCCGCCAGACGGTAGAGGACGGTGGTGCTTGGGGCAAGTATGATGTCGTCGTAGTCCGACCCGTACGGGCTCTGCCCGCGCGACTCGAGAACGCCTATGACCTTGAACGGGGTGTTCCGGATCCGGATCCTCTCCCCCACTGGGTCACTGTCCGGGAAGAGGTTGTCGACGACGGTCTTGCCAAGGACCGCGACCTTGCTCTTGGCGCGAACGTCCCTCTCCGAGAAAAATTCTCCGGACTCCAATTCCCAGCCACGGATCTCAGGATACGACGGATCGACCCCCTCGACGGACGTGCTCCAGTTGCCGACTCCGCCGATGACCTGGCCCCCGGACCGCACGACCGGCGAGATGGCATTGAGCAGCGTGGTACCTTCGCGGAGCGCCTTCACATCGTCGAGCGTCAGTCTGGGCCGAGACTCGGAACCCTGGCTGACCCCGTGCACCTGTCCCCAGGCCGGGAAAACCATGATCATGTTTGCGCCCAGAGACTGTATCTGCGCCTCAACGTCGGCCTGAGCGCCCGCGCCCAGACCGACCATGACGATTACCGAGCCCACACCGATGATAACGCCCAACGAGGTGAGGACGCTCCTCATCCTGTTCTTGAGGATGCTCCTCATCGCCACTCTCAGAAGCCTGCGCGCCCTCTTCATTCTCCTCCGCCCCCTCCCTGCTCCCGAGCGTCCTCGTCAAGCGTGTCATGCACAACTGGCATCCTCGCCAGATCGTCCGTCGCCTTTCCTCGGTCCTTCACCGGGCGATCGCTGATGATGCGCCCGTCCCGGAGCACGACCACTCTTTTCGTGTAGGCGGCGATGTCCGGCTCGTGGGTAACCAGGAGAATCGTGATACCCTGGTCGTTCAGCTCCTGGAAGACCGTCATCACGTCCACGGATGTTCGGCTGTCGAGGTTGCCGGTGGGTTCGTCCGCAAGAATGATGGCGGGCTCGTTGACCAACGCACGGGCGATGGACACGCGCTGTTGCTCTCCGCCGGAGAGTTCACTGGGTTCGTGGTCGATGCGGTCGCCCAAACCCACGCGCTCGAGCGCGCGCATCGCGTTGCCCCTCGAGTCCTCGATGCGCCCGGAGTGATCGTAGAAGAGGGGAAGCTCGACGTTGTCCACGGCGGAGGTTCGTGGCAGCAGGTTGTAGCCCTGGAACACGAAACCGATGCGCTGGTTCCTGATCTCGGCATACTGGTCACGGCTGAGCTTGCTCACATCGGCTCCGTCAAGGAAGTAGTCGCCGGCCGTGGCCGAATCGAGACATCCCATGACGTTCATGAGCGTCGACTTGCCGGAGCCCGACGCGCCCATGATGGAAACGAACTCGCCGCTCTCCACCGTGAGATCCACGCCGCGGAGTGCACGAACGAGGACCTCGCCCATGCGATACTCCTTGGTGATGCCTCTGGTCTCGATGACGGGTCTCATGTTCGCGCTAGCCCCGCCTTCTGCCGAACGGACTGGTGGCGAGCGGGTTGGATGGGCCGTTGTCCTCTTCGGGCTCGTTGACGCTCGTGATGACCTGCATCCCCTCTTCAATGTCGCGGCCTCGGACAACCTCAGTCATGCGCCCGTCGCTCACACCCTTCGTGACCCTCGCGACGGAAAGCCTGCCCTTGTCGTCGAGGTACCAGAGCATCGCGCTCGTTTCGTCGGAGTTGCCGCCGCCGTGAGACATCCCGTCCATGCCGCCGCCAGGACCGCCGCCACCCGGCGCGCCCCCACCTGGGCCACCTCCCGACGCGCCGCCACGACGCGCCGTCCGATCCTCCATGGCCTGACGGAGGGAATCCGGCATTTCGGCGATTCGCTCGTCCATGGCCTCGCGCATCTCGGCGAACATCCTCGGAGTGGCCCGAAATCCCAGTGCCGCGTTGGAAACCATGAGCACGTCGTCGCGCTCGTCGATCAGGAAGTCGGTAGTCGCGGTCATACCCGGATAGAGCAGCCCCTGGTCATTCGGCGCGTCAACGACGACCGTATACATCACGACGTTCTGAACGGTCTGCGGCTGGAGCCAGACCTGGCGGACGACGCCCTCGAACACCTCGTCAATGTAGGCCTCGACCGTGAAGCGAACGCTCTGTCCCTCCCGTATCGCCCCGATGTCACTCTCGTCTACGAGTGCGTGTATCTCCATCTCGGAAAGGCCGTCCGCGATCACGAACAGCGTAGGCGTGGAGAAGCTGGCCGCGACCGTCTGGCCGGGCTCGATGTTCCTCATGATCACTGTGCCGTTGATCGGCGAGCGGATCACCGCGTACTTCAGATTGGCGCGGGCTCGGTCGTGCGATGCCTCGGCAGAGAGCACACCGGCGCGGGCCGTCTCCATGGCCGTCCGCGTGTCGGAGAATTGCGCGTCGCTGATGAGGTCGTTCTCGCTAAGTTCTTTCTCCCGCTCGAAGTCGCGGACTGCCTGGTCGTGGAGGGCGCGCGCCCTGATGAGCCCTGCCCTTGCGTCACGCACGGAAGCCGAGAGCATCGTCGTATCCAGAACGGCCAGTACCTGGCCAGCTCTGACGGGCTCGTTGTAGTCAGCGAGTATGCGGGCTATCGTGCCGGAGACCTGCGTGCCAACGTCCACCGTCCCGACCGCGCTCAGAGTCCCTGAACTGGAGACGATGTTCTCGATGTCTCCGCGCTCTACCTCGGCGAACTCGTAGAGCCCCGACTGCTCGGGTCCGTCCCTGCCGACGAGCTGCCACACAACGACTGCGGCCACGATGACCAGCACAGCAATGACTATGAACTTCTTCATGTTCGACTTGACCTTTCCTTCTTCTCCACTCGGGCAAGCTCCGCGAATGCCGCTCCGCAAGAGCAAGGAATCGAATCGCTCAGTTCTATAAGACTACGCCACCGGGGCGACGTTATCAAACAAGTCGTGTGTCCGTCTTCCATTTCGATCTCTCGTTTCGGGCTCGAAGGCTTTTTGAGGTGCGCAGTTTTTTCGCACCGGCGAGAGCGGGCATGCAACGAGCGCGGGCGTACAAGAAGAGGCCCCCGGGATTCCCGGGGGCCTCCGTCTGCCTCCTGGTCGGTCCGGTACTGAGGTCCGGACGCAGGGCTATTTGACGAGCAGCATCTTCCTCGTCATCTCCGTCTCCGGAGTGACCAGTTTGTAGAAGTAGACACCGGACGACAACTCGTGCCCGCTGTCATCGCGGCCGTCCCAGACGACCTCGCGCCTGCCCTCAGGCTCGAATCCGTCGATGAGACTGCGAACCAGTCGACCGCCGACGTCGTAGACCTCGATGCTGACGTCACAGCCGCCGGCCGGCACCTCGTACTGGATGGTCGTGTTCGGATTGAACGGGTTCGGGACGTTCTGGTGCAGCCCCGACCGCTCGGGGATCGTCTGGTCGACGCCCGTGCCGTAGTTGCTTCTGAGCGCGAACGCCAGATCGATCGACTCGAACTCCCACGCGTGGCCGTCCGGGTAGATGAGCTCATACCACGGTCCGACGTAGGGCTCCTGTCCGGTGCCCCAGACAGCGTCGTCGTTCCAGTGGTCGGTCGATGTCTTCCATCCGAAGGAGGCATCGATGTCGAGCGGCTCCGCCTGAAGGTCGAGCCAGTACACTACCGGCTGGTCGGGCATGCCGATCTGGTGGAAAGCCTCCTCTGGCGGCATGTTGAAAATGTAGTGCCAGCAGGTCCAGTCGGCCGGGAACGTGTAGACGTCCGGCGGATTGAGCCAGCCTTCCGCGATGTTCTCCGCCCATATACCGACAAGGAACTCGCCCGGGGCGAAATCGCGCGCCCAGAGTAGCTCACCGGGCCTGCTGTAGAACTCCGGTGGATCGGCCGGTATGTCCCTGTGGATGCTGAGTGTGAATTTCACAGCCACCGGGTCGCCGCCGAAGGGCAGGTAGTCGCCAAGCCACGAACCCCAGATGTGGATCTCGTCCACGCGTCCAGGCTCGGTGCACTCCCAGTCGTCCGCCAGGATGAACGGAAGCGTCGCGTTGACGTCTATGCCCGTGATGTCGAGGTCGGGACGCTGTATCCACTTCCATACCTCTTCTTCGACGATCAGGACCTCATAGTCCTCAACCTCTCCGTCGGGCGCCCAGCCCGTTTCTGAGAGCCCGCCTACGGTGCTGTAGCGGAATCGCGCGTAGGTCGTCAGACCCGGAACAGCAGACGCCGGAACAGCAATGGGAACAGTCACGGTGCCGCCTGAATGCGGGAAGCTCGTGAGCACCTGCTCGCCCGCCCAGCTTCCGTCGCCGTTCCAGTCGATCCAGGCGTCTATGAACCCACCCGCGGAGGTGGTGATGTCGACGTTCGCCGTGCCACCGGGCGTGAACGGCGTGAGGAAGTTGACACCATCCTCGTCGTCGATACCGGTGTTGTCGTCGCCGAGCGCGTTCGGGTCGGGCAGACCGTCGACCTCGGCGTCGATGCTCGCGCCCATGAAGACCCCGGCCACGATCGCATGATTGGCTCCGAGATTCGCCGCGTAGGTTGGATAGCTGGGATCCGGCGCATCGCCCCAATCGAGTTCGTCAACCTGATCTCCACCGGTGATGACGAACGCGAGGTCGATCGACTGGCCCAGCATCACGTGGTCTTCCGGGTAGATGAGCTCGTACCAAGGTCCGAGGTAGGGCTCCTCACCCGTTCCCCAGACAGCGTCGTCGTTCCAGTGGTCGAGCGACGTCTTCCAACCGAACCAGGCCTCCCCGTCGTGCGGAGTGGCCTGCACGTCGAGCCAGTAGACAACCGGTTCCAGCTCAGTGCCCTGCTGAATGAACGCCTGCGCTTCGTCCATGAAGAAGTTGTACTGCCAGCAGACGTGGTCTCCCGGGAACTCGTAGGAATCGGGCGGCTCCATCCAGCCCTCGTTGATTCCCGCCTCCCAGACCCGCGCCTGGAACTCGCCCGCAGCGCCGTCGAAGTACTTGTACCACAGTACGTTTCCGGGCCTGCTGTAGTCGATGCCGTCTGTTCCCGCCGGGATGTCTTCATGAATGCTCAGAATGAAGGAAACGGCATTCGGATCCACGTCGAACGGCAGGTAGTCGTGGTACCAGGATCCCCAGATGTGGACGTCCGTGATGGGACCGGTCTCGGTGCAGGGGAAGTCGTCTGCCAGGATGTAGTACGGGAAGGACGCGTTGACGTCTATCCCCGTCGGGGCGAGGTCAGGGAACTGCACCCACTTCGCCGGATCCTCAGGATTCCAATCCGCCGCCGCCGGAATCGCCAGCGACATGATGACTGCAAGAACGATCAGCTTCTTCACTCTCCTAGCCCTCCCCGCATCTGTGGTGAGACGTTCACGCCTCACCGGGTTCAAAGAGTCGCACCGAAGGATTCCCTGCGCTCCCGCTGCTCCATCGCCTCCTCCCGAGGACGCTTCTCAACGGCCGCAACGTGACGGCCGCGGGAGCTTCTGGTTGTTTAGATCGCCTTTGTGCCTTGCGACTGCCAGTCATTCGACGGCCAACCATACCACAAATCCCACGTTGTCGCAAGAGCATTACGCGCCCGCGGGTCCATTCCCGATTCCCCGGCCGCGTGCGCGGCCGGGGTCCGGTGGCAGCGGAGTGCCTTCCGCACAGGGGGGTACCTGTACAGACAATACAGTCGCGGTCCGCTGGAAGTTGGCGAAAAACTGAAGACGGCCCGGGGACCGGGCCGCTGCCGAGGGGAGCATCCTCTGTGGGACGGATACAGTGCAGGCGAGGCTATCTGACCAGTACAACCTTGCTGAACGCGAACTGGTCTCTGGCCTCGAGCCGGAAGAGGTAGACACCGCTCGCCACCGGCCTGCCGGAGCTGTCCCTCCCGTTCCAGTCGAGGGAGTGACTGCCGCCCTCCAGGAACTCGTCGGCGAGGACCGCGACCAGCCGGCCGCTCGTATCGAACACGCGCGCCGACACGCGCGCCCCGCCGCCCGGGACCTCGCACGCCAGCGATGTGCTCGATTCGAACGGATTCGGCCGTGGCGGTTTCAGTGAAGGCGCGACGCCGTGTCCCTCCCCCACGTCCGGATCGCACTCGGGAACCGACGTCGCCGTCGGAATCGAGAACCCCAGCGCCGGGAGAGCTTCGCCGTCGAAGTCGAAAAGAGTGAGATTCTCGTAGGGGTTCCCCGGACCACCGGGAACGGTCAGGTAGTCCGGCTCCCAGTAGGCGGCGCCGGTGCCCAGCCCGCCCGGCACGCTCTCGATGATGGCCATCAGTTCCGTGAGGAAGGCCTCCTGCCCCTCTGGAGTCGCGTCGTACCCGGCGTGCAGGTCATCGGAAGAGTCGACGAAGTTCCCGGTGGAATCGTTGCCCTCGAGCGTCCAGGGATACGCGGTCTCGACCACCATTATCCGTCGCCCGTAGCGCGCCGCCAGGTCGTGCATGTTAGCACGGAGATCGCCCAGCGTGCCGTGCCACCACGGATAGAACGAGAGCCCTATCACGTCGAAGTCCACGCCCTCCGCCGTCACGCCGTCGAAGAACCAGCGGCAGGCTCCGTTGTTGCCACCGCTGTCGACGTGGATGACGATCCTGGGCCACTCCCCCTCCGGGAGGCTGTCGCGGACCCCGGACACCCCGGCCGCGAGCAGCTGACCGAGCTGCGACCACTGCTGCGGCGTGTCCCACGCGCCCCCGACGTGACCGTCGTCCCAGAGCATGCCGGCGGTGATCTCGTTGCCGATCTGGACGTAGTCCGGGAGGACTCCCGCGTCGCGGAACCCGCCGATGACCGAGTTCGTGTAGCCGTAGACGGAGTCAACCAACGCCGGGAACGCCAGAGCCTCCCACGCGGCGGGCTTGCTCTGATGTCCGGGGTCGGCCCAGGTGTCCGAGTAGTGGAGGTCCAGCATCAGCCTGTGGCCCGCCGCCTTCGCGGCGACTGCGTGCGCGACCGTCGCGTCGAGTCCGTGCCAGGGCTCCGCGGGCGTGTGCCACAACCTGAGCCGGACCAGGCTGAAGCCGTGGTCGGCGAACATGCCGAGCGGTTCGCCGGGCGCGCCGTCGACGCTGTACTCGGCGCCGAGCGACTGGAGCTGAGGAAGGAACGAGAGGTCGGCGCCCAGGACTATCTCGTGCGGTTCCCAGCCCGCGCCGTGGTCGAAGACGGCATCGCCCACCACGTACTCCACGTAGCCGTTGCCGTCCGGAGGCGGAAGGTCGTCGCTCTCGTCACCGATGACGACGAAGCTCCTGTCCTCGATGTTGTTCTCCCAAGTGACGTCGCCCGGATCGCCGTCGTTCATGACGACGAATTTGTGGCGAACGGGGAAGTTGGTGAGCCCGTCGAACTCCACCCACACGGAGTACGTGAGACCGGCGCCCTCCCTCTCGAGCACGACCCCGTCATCCGTCCAGTCGCCGAGTGCGGCGTGTCCGCCGCGTACGGCCACGAGGTCGACGCCGGGGTCGAACCTGCCACTGGCCTCCTCCCGCGACATGTCCACCGCGAACAGGACCTCGGTGTCCTGGGGCGGTATGAGCACCGTCTCGTCGTCGTCGAACCAGACGACGTCGAGCACGGCGTCACCCACCGCGGTGAGGACGCGATTGTCGATGGAGGACTCCCAACGGTCAGGACCGACCGAGGGAACGATCACGTACTTGTACTCGTAGTAGCCCGGGGTCAGTTCGAGGACGAACTCGTAGACATGGTCGGTGTCGGGGTCGGACAGGACATCGACGACTCCCGACCACGCGTTGAAGGTGCCGCGCACGACCACCAGATCGGACGCGGCATCGAAGAGCCCGTGGCCGACCTGAGTGGACATGTCGACCCTGAAGGTCACGTCGGCGGCAAGAGAGGTTCCGCAGAAGGCAAACAGCACGACGGACATCAGCCAGACGGGGACAGGCGCGTGGAGTGGTCTCTCGTTCCGTTTCATGCTCTACTATATCACATGTGCGGCCGTTCGGGCGCGGCTATGACCGAAACCGCGCCCGGGGCCATTGCAGGCCACTCCGTGGCGTCATCGGTGAACCAGTCGATCTGGTAGATCTTCCAGTCGTTGTTCTCCTTGAGGAGCGTGACCGACACTGGAATGCTCTGTCCGCTCTTCGTCTGCACCTCTCCGTCCAGGAAGCCCTCGTCTCCTGACACCGAGCGCTCCCGCCACGTCGAGTCGGAGTACTCCGCCAGCGCGCTCTCCTGAGCGAACGACCGCAACTCTTCGATCGTGGTGTTGCCGTGGAATTCCTCCGACAGGCTGGCGTACGCGGTGTCGTAGTCTCCCTTCTCGAGCGCGGAGAAGAACGCGTCCGCGGTGGTCACGAGCCCCCCGGTCATGCCGAACACGACCGCAAGCATGGCGACTCCAAACACGCCGAACACCAGTAGTATGATGACGAACAGTTTCTTGCTCATCGTTCCCCCCGGGTCTGCCTGTTTTCCTGGAGCTTGCTCAGTTCCTGTGCGCTTCCTCGGACGACTCCGCCGCCTCTTCCTGAGCGAACACGTTGTACTGCCCCCACACCAGAGGCACGTGCGAGATGACGTGGCGCGCCTTCCCCACTGGTGACTTGGGGATCTCCATCACCCTCTCGACGCGCACCTCCACCTCCGGCCCGAGTCGCCTGCGAAAGTACTCCTTGACGCCATCCCGCTCTCTGTCGGTCACGGGCTTCCCGGTCACGACCACCATCCGTATGAGGTCGATGCGTTCCTGTATCACCTGCCAGTCGCTCACGCTCTCGATCATGCGCACGGACCACCCCACGTTCCGTCCGGCCATCATCCGGCCGTCCGGCAGCACGACGACGTCGTTCGCGCGGGAAGCCAACCCGTCGAGCATCGAGAGCGTCCGCCCGCAGGAGCACCGCCTGTCCGAGACCGCGCCGATGTCGCCGCACGCGTAGCGAAGGAGCGGCATGCCCTTGTTGTGAAGACTCGTTCCCACGAGGAGCCCCGTGGTCCCGGTCGGGACCGGATCACCCTCGCTGTCCACCACCTCGGTGATGCCGTACTCCTCGTAAAGGTGCAGACCGTCGTGCTTCTCACACTCGGTTGAGAACACCACTCGTTCGGCCTGACCGTAGGCGTCGAAGACGCGGGTGCAAAAACGTTCCTCGATGACGCGACGTTGCTCACTAAGAAGCGGCTCGCCTGTGGTGATGACACAGGTCAGCGGCACGTAGTCGTCTCTTTCTTCGAGGAAGCAAGCGAGAATGTAGGCGGCCGAGGGGTACGTCTCCAGGGACTTCGCTCCGAATCGCCGCAGCTCATCCATGTAGTAGGGCAGGTTGGCGTCGCTCATGTGCAGGGTCGACAGGCGCAGCTGATCCCATGCGGGATTGTAGCGCCAGAAAGGGGGTCCCTTCTGAGACGGTGGGACCGTGGGCTTACCCTGCATTATCGCGATCGGCGTGCCCTGAGGGACGCCGGTCCATCTCCTCATCCTCATGTAGCAGGCGTGGTTCATGACTGCGATCGACCGGTCCCAGTAGACCGTAAGTGGCGTACCGGTCGACGCCGACGTAGTGGCCGTCCTGAGGTCCTTCTTCTTGAACGCGCTCGAGAGAAGAAGCGTACCGGCCGCGCGGACGTCCTCTTTGTGCAGCACCGGTAGCCTGGTGAGATCCTGGATGGTTGAGATGTCGGCGGGCTTGAGCCTCCGCTCGTCCATGACTTCGCGGTAGTACGGCACCGTCTCGTACGCGTGGCACACTATCTCGCGGAGCTTCGCCTTTTGGTATGCCCGGATCTCGTCCGGGTTCGACCGCTCCGAAGCTTCGAGGTACCGCGACAGCTCATCGTACTCGGGGCCGTACCGCAACTCGTAGACCTTACGCCCGTGCCGGGCAACCAGAGCATTCTGAACGGAGAGCGGGAGGCTCCCATAGATCAGATGCCGGAAGTACCAGCGCGTCAGCGTCGCATCCCACTTGCCGAGCCCCATGCCTCAGAACCCCTCTTCATCAGGCCACACGCGGACGACCACTCACGCCGAAACACGAGAGCAACAGAGGGCAGCCTGCAAGAATGAGGCCGGTCAACGCAGAGCGTCATCGGAGGCGCTGGGAGCGTTGTCCCCTCCGTTCGGCTCAAGCGGAGCGACAACCGGTTCGATCACGGCGGATGACCTTACCACGACCGAGCACCGGCTTCAACTGGGCTGGGGAAGCGTGAGACGCGACCAACGAACCTGACGGAACGGTCGAGCCCGACCGTTCCGGGTTACTTGAGCAGGATCATCTTCACCGTCATGGCTTCGTCGCCCGCGAGGAGACGACAGAAGTACACGCCCGACGCGACTAACGTGGCCCCTTCGACCCGGCCGTCCCAGACGACGGCATGACGGCCCGCGGGGAAGCTGCCTGACGCCAGCGTCGCGACACGCCGCCCGCTGACATCGTGGATGGAGAGCTCCACGTCGGCCTCTACGGAAAGAGAGAAGCTCATTGTCGTCGTCGGATTGAACGGGTTCGGTGCGTTCTGATGGAGTCTGAAGGCCGGCTCGTCCATTTCACCTACGCCGGTCGTCACGTACATGGCGGCTGCAAATTCCGGCCTGTCGATGAAGGGGTTGCGGTTGCCTTGCATCGTGTAGATGGTGCCGTTCCGCTCGAGTTCCTTGCGGCTGACGGGATCGTCGACGTGCCACTCGAGCAGCAGGTTGACGGCCCACGGCAGTATCTCGGCGCCGTCGGTCATCGCGCTGCCGGGCCACGCGGCGTCTTCCGAGTAGTAGCGTGAGGTCACGTAGAAGTAAGTCCGGGCGAGGTCGCCCTTGTATGCGTCGATCGGCTCGAACGCCAGCCCGGAGTACCCGGGGTAGGTGCAGTTGCCCTTCTTGCTGCCGTTGAGGGACGTCCAGAACGGTGAGTCCACCTCGCCGTACGGATCCGAGCCCCGCTGCCCGTTGACGTAGTTGTCTGTCGGATATAGCAGGAACAGATCGGAGTACATAGGGGAGATCTCGCCCCCGTACCAGCTGCTCGGCCACGAGTGCTCGCGGTTGTATCCGGTACCCTCAATGCCACCTACTCCGCCCTCGTCGACACCGAACGTGTACTCGTAGGGCGGCACCCCGCCCGGGACATCGGAGTAGATGTCCCAGACCTTGCCGTTGGGCTTATCATCGGTGCTCCTGAAGGCTGTCCACGAGTACGTGTAGGTCTGGACAATGTGATTGTCGATGATAGCGTGGAGAGCCGCCTGCAGTGTTTCACCCAGTAGCCCCTCGGCGCTGTCGTAGTACCCTGGGGGTGGAGCGATGTCGACGTAGTCGAACGAGTAGATGACGTTGTCCATCGCGTTCGCGTAGAGGTCCTCGACGCCGTCAACGACGAGCGTGTACTCGACAGGCGACATGGTGGATACGGTGAGCACGACCTGGTCGTGATTCGACGCGTCGCGTGCGGCGGCGCTGACCGTCAGCCCGGCGATGGCGTAGTTGGCGGGAGTTCCTGCGCTCGTCTCCTCGACATCCTCCGAGAAGGTCACGACCACCGACGTCTCGTCGAGCGCGTAGACCTGGAGTAGCTCCGGCGCGGCGCCGTCACCCGACCACACGACGTCGCCTGCGTCCCGGGGCTCGAGCTTGAAGTCGCCGTCCCTGTAGGCGAGCGGTCCGGTGATATCGTAGCTGGTTCCAAGTGTCGGCGCGAACGCGTATCCCAGATCGTCGACACGGCCGGCGCCACTGCCATCATCAACTTCCCACTCCCCCGAACCCAGCGTGGTGTTCGTGCAGAGAGCGCCCTCGACCGTGACGAGCACACCTTCGTAGCCCTCCGACGACAGGTAGAGCGAAGTGACGACGGTCGGTTCAGGCACCGTCACGGCCGGGTCGGAACTCTGGACGACGGCGCTCACAATGAACGTGTTGCCGCTGTTGGCGCCGTCGCTCTCCGTGACGGTTCCCCGGATCGTGACGGAGTCACCGACGGAGGGCGCGACGAGACTCCTCGCCCACACGCCGTTCCAGGCGCCTGTGCCGTCCTGTAGCGTGAAGTACGAGTTGTAGCGCCCGGTAACCACGCCGTGGGTTATGACGGCGTAGCCGTTGTAGGGCGATGAGGACGCGGCGCCCTGGACGTCGCTGATGGAGACCGTGTACGGCAGAGAGTAGCTTTCGGTGTCGGAGACGCTCGTTCCCGGCAGATCATTGGTCGCCTGGATCTTGAAATAGATGGTGGTGCCCGCGGACTGCGCCGGGATCGTGGACTCAGTGACGTAGGTGATGCCAACATCCAGCGACATGGCGATCTCGTTGGAGATACTGAGCGGGGATGTTCCCCAGAAGAGCGCGACGGATGTGATGGTCGTGGTGTCAGAGACGTCCGCGTAAACGTCGACAGTCTCGCCGGGAAGCGGTGCGGCGGGACTCGTGACGATGTTGGCGATCGTCGGTCCCGGGGTCGGCTGTGCCGTCTCATGAGTTCCGGGTGTCCCGTCGGTCGGGTACGAGATGGAAGTCGCAGTCCACTCCAGGGAATCGTACGAGGTGTTCGGGAGCACGACGCCGTAGTTGCGGACGTAGTCCTGGTTCTCGAAGTGCGTACCGGTCACGACGGCGTAGTCGACGATCACCGAGCCCGCGTTCAGGAGCTTGGCGCCGTCCCCTATCTTTCCGTTCCAGAGGCTGTTGTTGCTCGACCATGCCTCCTCGGGGAAGTTGACGGGGAAAGCGATGACCGTGGTGGCGTCACCAGCGACCAGCGCCTCGCCGGGGTCGATGGAGCCTGCGAGCGGCCACGAGAAGACATCACCGCTGTTGCCCACCGCCACCAGTGTCCAGTCGGTCAGGTCGACCGCCGCGCCCCCCGCGTTGTAGATCTCGATGAACCGGTCGGTCAGGTAGTTCAGCTGTGGGTCGCACATCTCGGAGATGAGGACGGCGGTCTGGGCTTGAGCGGGTGCGAATCCCGCGGCGAGCACTGCAACGGCTATCAGTAGAACGGCACTTGCTCTCATGCTCTGCTCCCTTGTCCAGACGATTGCGGCCCGCGCGCGCTCAACCCCGGCCAGTCTCCCCAGGGGGTCCGCACACATGGCTTCTATTATACCACAAAAACAGTGCCTTCAGACAGAGCACGCTTCGCGGCCCGGTGGCCACGAAGCGAGGGCCCACCCATGATGGGCAGGCCCTCCGTGCATCCGTTCTCGGCTCTATGATGAACCGGCTGTCCGTGCACAACGTAGCAGGGCCGCCCCGTCATAAGAGGCGGCCCTGTGTCTTTATGCCAGTCCGTGGCTATGCAGCGGCTAGGCTTCGATCCTCGTGACGTTCTCCGCCGCCGGGCCCTTCTCGCCCTGGACGACGTCGAACTGCACCCGGTCGCCTTCGTTCAGGCTCTTGTATTCGTCACCACCCTGAATCGCCGAATGGTGAACGAAGACGTCCTTCGACCCATCCTCCAACGAGATGAAACCAAAGCCCTTGCTGTCATTGAACCACTTCACTGTTCCTGTCGTACTCACTGTATTCTACCTCTCTTATTCTCGTCGCGCTGGGATCACCCCTCACGCTGACGATTGTCCTGCCGGTGGCCGGATTGTCCGACCGTCCGACTTCCTCATCACTGGGCCCGTCTGGCCCTGCAGGCGGCACCATCACCGACCGCCGGTATCGCTCCACACACTCGGGCGCCCCATAGCGCCCCGGAAAGCAAAAAGGGCCCGGCGGCTGCGCCAGGTCCCTCGTTCGAGTTTCCGGATATGTTGCCATACCAACGTGGCCGCGCCCGCTAGTCGACATTCTAGCCTAGGGAACCGCTCAGGTCAAGCTCATTCGCCGGATCGGGAGATTTCGCACCAGCAGGACGTGGGCTGGGCAATTGTGGCCGAATCGTCCTCTGCCTGGCGGTGGCCGCGGATGCTCATGGGGCCACGTCGCTAAGACATTTCTCCCGCATCACTGCAGATGTCAGCCAGGTGAACAGAGTCCCCGAGTACATGACGATCCACGGAATCATCAGGAAGTGGTACCGCGGGGCGGCGAACGTGACGATATGCACCGCCGTCAGGTACAGTACGACGAACACGCCGTGAAGGGGGAATCGCGCGCCTCTCGCCCGGCGCCGCCGGACGAGCAGGAGCAGTCCGGCCGCGGCGGTGGCCATCACGGTGTAGTAGTACACCTGGGAGACGAGCGAGACGATCCGAAGCCACCGAATCCGTGTGGCCTCCCGCACACCGACGGAAGCAAGGATGCGTTCTTGCTCGTGCGGAGCGATGTAGTAGAGATCGCTGCCGGTCATTCCCTCAATGTTCCTTCGGAAACCCTCATCACCCCGGTAGTACAGGCGGAAAAGCTTCTCCGGCCAGAGCCGGAGCGTCTCGTGGGGGTGCGACACAATGTACGCGATCGCCGCGTCGCGCGCGCGCCGATCCCGTTCGTACTCGTTCCCGGAACCGACCTTGTCCGTCATCTCTTTCCACCAGCCGTACCGGCCTGTCGCGTTCCGGTTGTTCCCCATGTACAGCACGATCCCGCCGTTTGTCGAAACGTAAATCAGGTGGTCGAACACCCCGTAGTTCCGCACCGTCCACGGGACGAGAGTGGCGGCAAGCACTGCGTACACCACGAGTGCCCGACGAAGGGGCGCGCCGAGACGCCTCCGGCCGCCCTGCCCCAACGCGGAGAAGGCACAGACGATGGCGGGCACAATGACCACGTGCGGCCGGACCAGGCATGCGAGTCCAAGAACGAACCCGGACCACGCAGCGCGTCCCACACCGAGTCGCTCGTCCAGAAGCAGGAGGATCCCGAGAAGCAGCGTGAACGCACAGAGCGTCTCGCTGGCGAGAACGGAGGTGAAGGCGATCTGATCGGGATAGAACGCGAGAATCAGAAGCGTCCAGCGCGCTGTCGGCGCCGAGCGGAAGAGCTTCCGGGTGATTCCGTAGACGATCGCAAGCGTTCCTGTCGACAGAAGGGCATTAAGGAGCCTGGCCGCGAGCAGGGACGGTCCGCAGAGCCGGAACAGGGCCCCCAGCACAGCCGGGTACCCGATCGGCCAGAAGGCGGTGGGCACACCATCGACCGAGTAACCGGTTCCGGCGGCGAGGTCGACCGCCCGGTCGTAGTACCAGCCGAAATCGCTCACGGGGGTCGGATCGAAGAGGAGCACCCACAGAACCCGTACGGCCAGCGCGGCCAGCAGACACACCGGGACGAACCGCCTCGACTGGATGATCCTGTCGACACCCCCGAGAACTCGTCGAGCCCGATCCGTCCCTGGCGCCCTCCCCCCCATACCGTCCGACACCATCACCGCACCCTCGTGAGTACGTGGCAGCCCGGCTCGGCGCGCCAGACCTGGACCCCGTCGCCGCGGCATGCCTGACATAAAGCCACGGTCCGTAGGCCCGGATAGATATGTTGTCATTGGGCCACGGCAGCACCCAGCCGCAACGTCTGACGAACGGAATATCGCGAGCCTGAGGTAGTGTCACATCGTGTCTCAACATCTAGCCTGAAGACTCACCCACACCATACCATGTGCGCTCTCGGGGAACAACAGCAAGGCATGGGCCGCCCGGGACGTTCCCGACGACCTCTCTGAGATCTGGCTCCCCTTGATCGGCGAATCCCTGTGCTGCCTGCATCGAGCCCAGAACCCCCTATGCCCGAGCCGGGGAGCCCGCTACAATGAGGTTGAACGGAGCACAGAAATCTGTCGATGATTCTCTCTCGGGGATTGACCATGATCGGCAAGACGATCTCCCACTACAAGATCCTCGGAAAGCTAGGCGAAGGTGGCATGGGCGTCGTCTACAGGGCCGACGACACGAAGCTCGAGAGACATGTTGCCCTCAAGTTCCTCTCCCCGCGCATCCTCGGCACTGATACGGAGAAGGCTCGCTTCATCCATGAAGCGAAGGCAGCGGCAGCCCTCAATCACCCAAGCATCTGCACGGTCTATGAGATCGACGAGGCCGACGGTCAGACCTTCATCGCGATGGAGTGCGTGGAAGGGCAGAGTCTCAAAGCCAGGATCGAATCCGCTTCGATGCCCCTTGACGAGACCCTGGCAATTGCCATCCGGATCGCGGAGGGCCTCGCTGAGGCACACGCCAAGGGCATCGTTCATCGCGACATCAAGCCCGCAAACGTCGTGGTGACCCCGCAGGGCCGCGTGAAGATCATGGACTTCGGCCTGGCTCTATCGAGCGCGGCGACGCAGCTCACTGTGATCGGGACAACCGTGGGCACGATTGCCTACATGTCGCCAGAGCAGGCGCGGGGGGAGACAGTCGATCATCGGACGGACATCTGGTCACTGGGTGTGATCCTGTACGAGATGATCGCAGGTCGACAGCCGTTCAGAGGAAACCGCGACCAGGCAGTGATCTACTCGATCCTGAACGAAGAACCGGATCCATTGTCCGTGGCGCGACCTGAAGTTCCAAGAGAGCTGGAGAACGTGATGTCCCACATGCTTGCCAAGAACCCGGCTTCGCGCCACCCTGGCGCCGAGGAGGTTCTGGTCGATCTGAGCAGGCTTCGCGAGGCCCGCGAAACGGCCACATCCACCGGACAGGCAGACGCGCGCAAACGCAGGCCCTCTATCGCCGTGCTCCCGTTCCTGGACATGAGCCCCCAACGAGACGAAGAGTACTTCTGCGAAGGGATGGCCGAGGAGATCATCAACGCGCTGACGCATATCGGCGGGCTCAAGGTGAGTGCGCGGACTTCGTCCTTTCAGTTCAAGGGTCCCGGCCACGACGTTCGCAGAATCGGGCGCGATCTCGGCGTCGAGACGGTCCTGGAGGGAAGCGTGCGCAAAGCGGGCTCACGCCTCCGGATCACGGCTCAGCTCATCAACGCCGCGGACGCGTGCCATCTCTGGTCCGAGAGGTTCGACCGGGACATGGAAGACATCTTCGCGATCCAGGACGAGATCTCCCTGGCCATCGTGGACCAACTCAGAGTGGAGCTTCTTGGAGACGAGAAGGCCCAGCTGGTGAAACGGCCCAACGCGAGTCCGGAGGCGTACAACCTCTACCTGCGGGGGCGCTGGTTCTGGAACAAGCGGACACACGAGGATCTGACGAAGGCCATTGAGTATTTCGAGAGGGCGATTGAGTTCGCGCCGGACTACGCGCCAGCCTACGCGGGTATCGCCGATTGCTACGCGGCCTTCATGGAGTACAGTGCATCGCCTCCCGAAGGAGCCACTGCCATGGCGAGGAGGGCGGCCCTCAAGGCGCTGGAGATAGACGATACGCTGGCTGAAGCGCACGCGTCCCTCGGATACATCAAGATGGTACACGATTGGGACTGGGCGGGAGCCGAGGCGGAGTTCAGACGCGCGATCGAACTCAATCCCCGATACGCGCCGGCGCACCACCGGTATGCGCATTGCCTGGCTATCACCGCAAGATACGCCGAGGCCATGGAGGAGGCGGGGCGAGCCCAGGAACTCGAGCCTCACTCCCCGGCCATCAGCAGAAGCATGGGGTATCTGTTGTGTGTTGCCGGCGAGTACGATTCTGCGATCGAGGCACTGGAGCGAACGCTCGAGATAGATCCCGCCTTCATCTTCGCGCACCTCATGCTGGGGCTCGCGTACCTCCAGAAGTCGATGTACGAGGACGCGCTCGCCGCCTTCCGTGAAGAGGAGCGTCTTCTCGGTGGCTGGAGTCCGTTCACCGCCGCATGGATCGGCGTCACCCATGCGCACTCCGGCAACGTGGACGAAGCAGAGAGCGCCCTGGCTGACCTGACGGAGAGCTCGAAGCGTCGGCGCGTCCCGCCATCGGACATCGCTCTCTTGTATTTCGCACTGGGAAGGAAGGATGAGGGATTCGACCGGCTGGAGAAGGCGTGCGCGGAGCGCGATGCCAATCTGCGTATGCAACTCCCCGTATTCCGCATGCCCGAAGTCGCCGGTGGTGACCCTCGATTCGCCGATCTGCTCAGGAGGATGGGGCTGGAGAGCTGATCGCGAGAGACGCTCCCGCCGATCTCATCGAGTGTGTTTGAGCCACGGCCCCCGCCTACGAAGCGGGGGCCGATCTGTTGGCTCCCCGAATGTAACAGCATTCGAGGCGGCCACCGGGGCCATCAGGAGACCGAGATCTGGTTCCGGATTCGGCACGTCGCCGTGGACGGCGTCAAGGGCGCGAGCGGGGCCAGCTACTGCCAACAGACGGTAGAGGTAACGCTTGGGCCAAAGGGAGCGTTCAAGAAGCGCAACATGGGCACCCTGACGCGGCGGGTGGCGGCTGACCGTATCGTCAGTGCTGTGCCGGGGCCGTGGGGCAGACCGAAACCGCCAAGGAAACCCAAGACACCTCGGGTCGTCGAGCTCCTACGGACGGCCATGGAATAGCAACGCCAGATTGACGCTGGCGAGGTGGACACGCAGGCTGAGATCGCACGCCGGGAAGGGATCACCCGAGCCAGGGTGACGCAGATCATGGCCATGCTGAGGCTCGCGCCGGAGATTCAGGAGCACATCCTTGCGATGCCCGAGTCGGTCAATCGACCCCCGATCAGCGAGCGGGCGTTGCGGCCCATCGCCCACATCGAGGATCCAAAGCAGCAGCTTGCGGAGTTCCGCGGTCTATCTCCAGTAGTAGCCTCATGATCCTGTCGCCCTCCCCAGCAGCTGCAGGGTCCGCACCGTGTCGTCCGCGAGACAAGTCCGGTCCGTCCAGCCTCACCGCTCGCTCACGTACTTCCGGCGAATACCGCTTCGGCTTCTCCATGGCCCCATCCTCTCATGAAATGGAGCCTCCGGCAAACCCGGTACGGTTCAGGGGGCACGGCAGAGTCAGTCTGACTCCATAGATCCCAAGCCAAATCACCCGCGTCTGCGCCCCTTGGGGCAGACTCCTCAAGGACCGCGCCCCCTCACCCGATGAGCACGAGCTTCCTGGGCGCTACAGAAAGCGTGCAAAGGGATGCAAGCACGATTACCTGTACAGCCCCTTGATCACGCCCCAGCTATTATCTTCGACAGGGCTGGCTGGGCAGTATGCATGCAGCGCACTCGGACAGCACTCTGAGTCCCAGTAGATGTGAGTGTTGCCTCCCGTGTCCGCGTTGTCGATCTTGAGGATGAGCGAGTTGCCGTTGAGCACGCAGTTCGCCACCGTCCCGAAGTTGAATGTGTAGGCCACTCCGCAGTCTATGGCGCCAGACGTCGTGACGAATACGGTCACAGGAGTTGCGACCGCCACGAAGCTGCCTAGGACGCCGGCCGTGCCCGTGCCAAGCGTCACCGTCACGGGCTCGGAGTAGCCGCCGTAGTTGTTGTCTAAGTAGAGCTCGGCCCAGAAGTCACAGGCGGAGTAGTCGTTGATCTCAGGATACGAAACGGCGTAGAGCGACTGGCCGGGCAGGTACGGTGAGGGGAGATCGGAAATGGCGCAGGTGTCGTCGCCGGCATCGATGGCCGTGGAGTACATCCACTCCCAGAACGACCCGATGCTCGTGTCCTCCCACCAGTAGACCGCGTCCGGGCCGTCGTTGATGTACCAACTGGCGGTTGGTGTCTGGCCGAGACAGGCGGCGGGCAACGAGATGAGCAGGGCGACTGCCAGCGCGATCATAGCATTCAGCTTCATGACTCACACTCCTTCAGTTCTTGGGCTACTGACTGTGTCCCGGAGCACAACCATCTGCGGCAGGTCAGATCATATGCACTCCTCTCCAGGCCGGGTTCCTCGGCAGGGGACCCGAGTCGCGTGAGGTCAGGGGCTACGGCGGCCGAAAGGAGCCCAGATACGCGCCGCTGACGCCTCAGAGCGTAGCACAGACAAGTATGCTAGTCAATAGTCATTACCATACACGCACCATTCGCCCAACCGCCGGAGGTGCCTCGTGAAGACGTCCTACCTCACATCGCTGCTCCTCGTAGCCTTGGTTGTCGTCACCGTCCCCGCCTCTGCGGCCACCATCCACGTTCCCGGTGAAGAGCCATCCATTCAGGCCTGCTTGGACGCCGCGTCTGCTGGCGACACGGTGCTCGTGGAATGCGGCACGTACTACGAGCACGACATCACAATGAAGTCCGGTGTGTGCCTCACAAGCGAAACGAGCCAGCCGGAGTGCGTGACTATCGACGCGCTCCACGGCGGCAGAGTCATCTACTGCTCCGGGGTTGATAGTACCACCACGATTAGAGGCGTGACGATCCAGAACGGCTTCTCGGGCTACGATCCGGGGGGCGGTGTGTATTGCGAAGCATCTTCGCCTCTCATTGTCGATGTCCGCTTCTCTGGTAATGTCGCCTACAGTGATGGCGGGGGAATGTACTGTGTGGATTCGGCTCCTACCTTGCGCAGCGTCGTGTTCTCTGAGAATGAGGCGCACGCCGAGCACGACGGCGGAGGTCTGTACTGTTCCTCCTCGGCCGCCAGGCTCACTGCGGTTGCTTTCACCGGTAACACTGCCGCGAATGATGGCGGCGGGATGTACTGCATCTCGTGTTCGCCGATGACTCTCACACACGTCACCTTCACGGACAACCCGTCACAAGGAGGGGGCGGCTTGCACTGCGCGGGATCATCGCCACTGACACTCACCGACGTTACCTTCGTTGGCAATGCCGCATCCCGGGACGGGGGCATGTACTGCACGCACTGCACGCAAACCTCGTCCTTTGCCCTTACACAGGCCGTCTTTGAGGGCAATCAAGGCGGCGGGTCCTCCCGGCTCGTCTCGAGCCCCGGTTGGACCCAGCACGCTACCACAAATGTGTGTCCAGGTGGTCCAGGAATCGGGGACTAGGGCCCCTCGGAACGCAGGAGGACCTTGTCGGTATAGGGATTCGCCATCAGTCGCACGAACGAGGAGTAGGCGACGCGGAAACCTACGGAGTCACCGACGGACAGCCCCTCCTTTTCCTCCCCCACGTTGAGGACGGTCAGGTCGCTGCTCGCTCCCGCGATACGGAAGTCCTCGTTCGCCGGTGTCAACCCGCCGACATCCGTGTCGACCTGTCCGACAGCGACGATGGCCCTGTAGCCGCGCTGCCCGGGGTCAGTCTGCTCTTCATCCTCGATCGGCTGGAAGGGCGTCATCCCGGCGGTCTCACCCAGCGGCACCATGCCCTTCTCCTTGATCTCGACGATCTCCGCCTCGAGCCTGACGGCGTCACCTCTCAGCCCCTCGAGCGTTCCGCCCAGTATGAGATCTGTCCCAAGGAAGAGCGACTCGCCCACTCGGAAGTGGTTGACTTGCTTGGGCAGACTGCCGTCCATGAGCATGGGCAGCGACGAGCTGGAGCCGGCGGAGATCAGGGGGAGCTCGCGCTCGAACTTGAGCTCAAGGAGCTCCCGATAGAGCACGAGCTGCATCAACTTATCTATGGAGGGCACGACTCCCCCCAGGCATCCGAGATTCGCTCCGATCCCTATCACGTTCGTGTTCGGCAGCTGGAAGATCTGTTTATAGGTCTGGGACAGCTTCCCGGGCAGGAGGCCCTCTCTCAGGTCGCCAAGCTCAATCATGATGACGACCCGATGAACGATGCCCTGCCTCCCGGCCTCCTCGTCCAGCTCCTTGACGATCTCGAGCTCGGTGTTCAGCGAGACGTCGGACAGCCGCACGACGTCGTCGATAGCCGAGCTGTGAGGCGGTCTCAAGTACCAGGTCTCTATCTCCGGCGCAATCTCCCTGATCGTCTCGAGATTGTCGAGCCTGGAATCGGACATCGAGTCCACTCCAAGCTCTCGGAGGGCCTCTAGCGTCTCCCTGTGCCCGCAGAGAGCCTTCGTCACCACGGTAAGCGTTGCCCCGTGCTCGCCCACCAAACTGCGGATCGCTCTGAGATTGTGGTGGAGCGCATCGAGGTCGATTGTGATCCTATTCACGCGACCACCTCATCTCCAGGTACTTGGCCGTGAACCCGCTGCGCTCATACAGGCGCCGAGCAGGATTGTCGTGCTCGACATGGAGCTTCACCTGCCCCTCACACTCGTCGAACACGCGACGGAGAAGCGCCCCTCCTATGCCCTGCCCGCGGGAATCGGGGCCGACCGCTATGAACAGCAGCAGGTTCTCGGGGACGTAACCACTCATTCCCGTGCGCAGCATCACTACAGCACCGAGCGGCCTCTTCTCTCTGTGTGTGACAATGACGAAG
>JBDRFG010000051.1:0-4938 GCA_043819135.1 Candidatus Eiseniibacteriota bacterium
GTTTGGACGGCCCCACGGGCGCCGACGCGGGCTTGGACGGCCCCGTCGGCGCCGACGGGCGCGCCGACGGCCCCACGGGCGCCGACGCGGGTTTGGACGGCCCCACGGGCGCCGACGCGGGCGGCCCGCCGCTGTGCCCGACGTTCGGGCGCTGCACCCTGTTCCCGAGCATCGAATGTTCCTCCTCAGCCGACTGCGGGACGTGTGTCGGAATCGGTCCTTCGGGGAGGAACTGCCCGTATGCGGGGTCTAACGCGTCGGCTTGTGGATACTGCGAGTCGGACGGGACGTCGTGCTCGAATTGGCCGGGAGAAGAGGTGGATTGCGCGAGCGGCGAATCCTGCCGGTTTGGCGCATCCTGCGCCGCAACAGCCTGTTGTAGAGAGGAGTAGCCATGCCCAAGATCAAGATCGCCCCAGGAGTGGTCGTCGACATCGATGTGCTCGACGCACTCTCCGAGAAGGAGCAGCGTGCCCTCGCGGGGGTCGCGCAGCTTGCCATGTCGGCCCCGTCCATCGTCAACGCGGTCAGGTCCGTGTTGTCGGACCTAAACGACGCCTTCGTGCAGCCGAAGGCGCCCATGCCCGCACAGGCACCAAGCCCGCCGCCCCGGCCCCAGAAGAAGAGGCCGACGCCGAGGACGAACGCGGCAGGTCAGTGCATCCGGTGCAAGGGAACCGGGTTTCGGCGCGTGAAGGGCGGCGCTCGGGTCGTCTGTCCCTGCGTGAGACGGTAGGCGCCTCGCATGACCAAGGCAGAGTTCATCGACGCTGCGTGGTGCGAGTCGCGCCGACGACACGCGATCACCAAGCAGGAGGTCGAAGACGTGATCTCGGTTGCCTTCGGACTTCTGCGTGAAAAACTCGGCCGTGCTCGCGGCCCGGCCGCGCCGGGGAAGACCATTCGGTCGTTTTCCTGGCCTGGGTTTGGGACCTTCAAGGTGAAGGTGCGAGCCGCGCGCCTCGTCCACTACCCCGACGGGAGTATCTGCCCTCTGCCGCAGCGGCGGCGGGTCGTATTCCGCGAGGCACCGGATCTGCTACACCTTCTTGACCGATGACGGAGGAACTCGACATGACGACGCAGGAGGAACAGGACCTCATTGACGGGGCGTACCATGCCCTTCTCCTGAAGGCGGCCATCGACGCTGGCGTTCCCCTGGATGTCAAGATCGAGGGGGACCGGGCGGCGTTCCGCCGGGCCAAGGAGGTGCTTCGGAAGGCACTGAAGCGCGGCATCAGGCCGAATATGCCTGAGTGCATGGCTCCGAACTGCAAGGAGCGGGCGATTCTCCATTCGCTGTTCTGCGTGGCGCATCACGCCGAGGCGGCCCAGATCGCGGCGGCGGCCTCCGACGGAGCCCCGAGGTGAAGTCCACCTTCGTCGACCTCACCACCGCGCATGACGGCAAGCATCGTCGAGGGACGATCCCCTGGGAGAAGATCACCGCCGTCGTACTCCACCAGACCGCCTGCTGCCTGGCCACGCGCGAGTCGCGCTGGTACAACCTGCGCGCCCAGATCGGCATCCCGAGCCCTGAAAGCGGACCCGGTCGCATCTACCTCGTCAACCCCGTCAACAGCCTCGTGTGGCACGCACAGGCGTTCTCGAAGTTCGGAGTCGGAATTGAGATCAACGGCCGCTACGAGGGCGTCGTCGGTCGCTACGCCAAGACGTTCTGGCGCACGCCCGAGGAGCGCTCCTCGGGTGTGAAGCCAGCTCCGTCCGTGCTGACCGGCCCCATGATCGAGGCGGCGCGCGAGGCAGTGAGGTACGTCTGCCACGAGGTCTCTCTTCACGGTGGCCGTGTTTCTCTTGTGCTTGCACACCGGCAGGTTTCGCGCACGCGCGCTCACGACCCCGGCGAGGCGATCTGGAGGTCCGTGGGGCTGTGGTCGCAGGCTGAGCTCGGTCTTGGCGCTGGGAGCACGTCAACCCTCACGGGCTACTTCACGGATTCCGGCCGGGAGATCCCGGAGGAGTGGACCGTCCAGCGGCGCCGTCTCGACCCGGATCTCGAGTCGAGGCTCGGCCTTCCACGGCGGGGTTGACCGCGACGCTGGAAGGCCGTAGGTTGTCTTGAGCAACCGATGACAACCATCAAAGTCTCAGCAGCGATGATCGTCCGCGACGAAGAGGCGGGCATCTGGAAGGCCCTCCAGTCTCTCCGCGACGTCGTCGATGAGATCATCATCATGGACACCGGCTCGGCCGACCAGACGATGAGGTTCGTCGCGAAGGTCGATGACGAGTGGCGCGCGGACACCAGCCGTCAGAGCCCTCGGATCGTCGCCCTGGAGTGGCCGTGGCAGGACGACTTCGCCATGGCGCGCAACGAGGTCCAGTCGCGCTGCACCGGCGATTGGATCGTTGTCCTCGACGGGGACGAGGTGCTCGATCCCGGCAACCTCCGCGAGGTCCTCGAGCGTACCGACGCCGGCGCCGTCATCGCCACGGTCCACGCGCACTACCCGGACAGCCCGGTCGAGACGACCTTGGGCCTCCGCGCCTATCGGAAGGATAGGTGCTCGTGGCGCTACCCGGTCCACAACCAGCTTGTCGGATGGAAGACGACGGAGATGTCGACGGCCGTCGTCCACGCGAGCTACTCCGAGGGCATCGGTCGGACGATCGATCGCGTTCCGATTCTCAAGCAGTACTACATCGACCACCCGGAGGATCCCCACGCCCCGTACTTCCTGGCCAAGGTGGCCCTCTCGTCCGGCGACTTTCTGGACGTCAAGAAGTGGTGTGAGATCCTCGCGATGACGTCGGCCGACAACCCGCTGTTCGCCTCGTTCTGGGTCTACTACGTCGTCGCAGAGGCGATGACCACCGGGTTCGCAGCCGCCAGGGGTCTGGTCGATCACGCCTTGAGAATCCACCCGTCGTTCCCGGACCTCTGGCATCTGCGGGCGAACCTCGACATGGTCGAGTGGGTCAAAACCTCCAGGTCCATCGGCGAATACACGCTGGCATCGACGGCCTGGGCGCACATCGCCGCGGACGTGGCCGAGGCCGGCCGTCTGCTCGGGTTCATGTTCCGCACCGGGGCCGCGGACGAGCCAGGCTCCATCCCCACTGACAAGGACAAACGATGAGCACACCTCGGATTCTGTTTCTTGGGGCGGTCGACTGGGCCAACATCTGCAACAGGATCGCCCGTTCCTTCAACGAAGTCGCAGGAGAGACCGTCGCCCGCGTCTGGACGCACGGCGCGCACCCCACCCTGGGCTACCGGGAGGACGTGACCGGGCCTATGCAGACGCCGGACCTCATCGAGTTCGCCAAGGGGGTGGACTGGATCATCGCCACGGGTGACGGCGACTATTGGTACGTCGATCGGATGCGTGAGAAGCTCCCGCTTCCCGGGGGGGTGCGGGTCGCGACGACGCACGCCGGGAGCGCGTACCGCGGGACGCCAGACCTCTACAACGTGGCCGACACCCGGCGCGGCTTCGACGTGAGGTTCATCGGCCTGGATTCGATGCGCTTCGCCGAGGACGACCCGACGGTGCATCCCCATTTCTCCCCCGCCTTCGCGGAGCCGGTCGGTGCCGTGACGCTGTCCCGCGCTCCGATCCGAGTCGCGCACGCCCCGTCCCACCGGACGACGAAGGGAACCGCGATGGTTCTCAGCGTCCTGGAGGCCCTTCGGGACAACGGGGACATCGCTTTCGACCTGATCGAAGGGGTGAAGTTCCACGAGTGCATGGACCGGCTGGCCTGCTGCGACGTCCTGGTGGACCAGATGGAGCCGAGCATCGGTGGCATGGGGGCGCTCGCCGTCGAGGCGATGGCGATGGGAATCGCGGTCGTCAGCGACATCAGGCACGTCTCACCGACCGCGTGCTCGCGACTCAACGGGCTGCCGCCGATCACGCAAGCCGGTGACGCTGCGGAGCTTCGGGAGGCGATCGGAAGGTTCTCGGAGCACCTGCGCTACCTGGATGACGCGAAGAAGCTGTCGCTGGAGTGGGCGCGCAAGAACGCCTCGGCCGAGGCCACGGTGCGCCGCTGGACCGAGGCCCTGGTGACCGCGGAGCGGCGCGAACCCGACACGTCGGTGCCGAAGATCAGCGCGCCGATGATCGTGAAGAACGAGGAGCGCGGGATTCGGAAGGCGCTGGAGTCTCTCCGCGACGTGGTGGACGAGATCGTCGTCGTCGACACCGGCTCGACGGACCGGACCATGGAGATCGTCGAGGAGGTCGGTCACGAGTGGTGGGAGGGGTCTGTCCAGCGCCCGGTGCTCAAGCTCCTGGAGCACCCCTGGCAGGACGACTTCTCCGAGGCCCGCAACTTCGCCCAGAACGCCTGCACGGGGGACTGGTGCGTGATCCTCGACGGCGACGAGGTTCTGGAACCGGGGGACCTGCGGGCGTCGATCCATGCGGCAGCGGACCACGCCGTGTGCGGGATCGCCGTGGAGCTTGCCGGGATCGTGGTGCAGTACCAGCGCGCCCATCGCCGGGACCGATTCCGCTGGTCACGCCCGGTCCATAACCAACTCGTGCTGGCCGAGGGGAAGAAGGGTGCCCGCTTTGTTCCCTCAACGGCAGCGATCAGCGAGTCGTACAGCAAGGGCCAGGAGCGAGTCGATCGGTCGATTCCGATGCTTCTGAGCCTCTACGGGAAAGACCCCAGCGACCCCCACGCTCCGAGCTACCTCGCGCGAATCGCCATGTGGAGCGGCAAGTGGGAGGAGGGGCGAAGGTGGGCGGAGAAAGTGATCGCGTCGTCCGGCGACGGCTACCACGCGACGTGGAAGTGGTGGGTGATGTCGGTGTTCATGACCGAGGATCTGGACGCCGCCTTCTCGGCGGTGGACAGGGCGATCGAGAGGTTTCCAGGGTACGCCGACCTATGGCACCTCAAGATGAACCTCTGCGCCCTCAAGTGGCGGCGAGCGACTTCACCGTACCGCTTCCAGAACGA
>JBDRFG010000052.1:0-2384 GCA_043819135.1 Candidatus Eiseniibacteriota bacterium
CCGCAGTAGTGCTTGTGTTGCTCGGCATAGAATCCCATGGGGCCTTCTCCTTTCTGGTTGGTTGCCAGGCGTTGTGCACTACGTCAGCATACCCAAGTGGTAGGCTGAGGGGGAGGCCTCAATAAGTATCAAGCGTATGCAGCCGACGAGCTTGTGTGTCACGGCGTCTGCAAGGGGGCTGCCTTCGGCAGCAGCACACCCCGCGCCACCCTTGACACTCGCGGCTGATACGCGGTCCGTTGGACTCCTCGGCGCTGAGAGGGAAGCAGATGCGTACTGTCCCAAGAACCCACGAGATTCAGGAGTTGGCACAGCGGGCGTTCCGCGATGCCCTTCCACCTGCGTGGAAGGTCCGCGAGCAGATCCCTGACATTTACATCGACTACTACGTCCTGATCGTCGCGCATGGCGAGCCAACCGGGCGCGAGTTCGCGGTGCAGCTCAAGGGCACGGAGCATCTCAAGTGCGGTACGACACACGTCAAGTACTCGCTCAAGACGAAACACCTGGCGTACTTCCTGGACAAAGCGCTACTCCCCGTGTTCTTGGTAGTGGTGGACACGACTACGAACAGGACGTGGCGGGTATTCCTGCAGCGGTACGCAATGGCGCAGCTGGCGGACCGAGACTGGAGGAGCCAGAAGACGGTCACGATCAAGCTCCCGTTCACGTCTGATCTGAACAACCCTGAGGCCCTAGACGCGGCCGTGACTGACGCGATTGCGTACGTCAGGGAGCTTCACCCAGCATCGCTGCAGGCTTCCGTGGCGGCTGAACGTCGCCGGCTTGAGGCCTATGATGACCGCATCAGCGTGGATGTGAGCTATGTTGACGGGCGCCCACACTACAGGATAGACGCGAAGGAGGACTTCGAGTTTACCATCACGTTTGCGAGCGACGATCCCGCCGAACTCCGAGAGAAGCTTCGGCAGCTGCTTGAGGTGGGCAGAAGCGTTGAGTTCAAGCCCGGGATGGTGGCACTCTCAGGGTCGCCGCTGTTTGAGCACATGGTGGGCGAGGCCAACGAAGCCCTAACGGTCAAGATGGGCAAGACTTACTCTGGCGCCGTCGACTTGGCCACATTCGGCCGAGATGGCGCGGAGCTGGCCCGTCTCGATAGAATACCTGGGCCAATCGACCGCGGAGCCAAGGCCGCGCGTTTCTCGGGCGGGTACGAGCAGAGTCCTTTGAAGGTGGTCCTGCAGTTCCCTCTCGTTCAGCCCATACCTGAAGACCAGGTGCTCTTCGAGATGCACTTCGACACGGCGGCGTGGGTGGATGTCCCCCTTCTGCATCTTCCGCACTTCGACCGACTGATTGCTTTCATGAGATCAATTGAGGAGGCTGCAGGCATAAGGCTATCGTGCGAGGTAGAGGGCAACAGCGTCCTAGTGTAGTGTCTCCAAAGTAGCTTTACATCTGGACACCTTCGCGAGGATCTGGTCGACGGAGGCAGTCCAGATGAAGGGCTTCGGGTTCTCGTTGTTGTGTCGCATGTACTCTTCGATCGCATCGATCAGGGCGCCGACGCTTGGGAAGGTCCCACGCCGGATTCGCTTGGTAGTGATGTCGCGGAACCAGCGTTCGATGAGGTTCAGCCACGAAGCTGACGTCGGAGTGAAGTGCATGTGGAACCGCGGATTCCGCTTCAGCCATCGCCGGACAGCGGGGTGTTTGTGCGTGGAGTAGTTGTCGACGATGCAGTGGATGTCCAGATCGGCCGGCGTTTCCCGGTCCACTCTGCGGAGGAAGCGGAGGAACTCCTGATGCCGGTGCCTCTTCATGCACTCGCCGATGACGCGGCCGTCCAGGACGTTGAGAGCCGCGAACAGGGTCGTGGTACCGTGGCGCTTGTAGTCATGCGTCATGGTCCCCGCGCGTCCCTTTTTGAGCGGAAGGCCCGGCTGCGTTCGGTCCAGCGCCTGGATCTGGCTCTTCTCATCGATGCTCAGCACGAGCGCATGCTCCGGGGGGTTCAGGTACAGCCCGACCACGTCGCGCAGCTTTTCCACGAACTGCTTGTCGCGACTGAGCTTGAAGGTATCCACTCGATGGGGCTTGAGCCCATGGGCGCTCCAGATGCGTTGCACCGTCGCAGGGCTGATGCCCTGTGCGGCGGCCATGGTCCGCACGCTCCAATGCGTCGCGGCCTCCGGCGTGCTATGCAACGTCGCCCGCACGACGGCATCCACCTTCTCTGTACCGATGAGCCGCGGACGTCCCGGCCGTGGCGCATCGTGCATGAGGGCTCCGACACCTCCCGCCGCGAACCGCGCACGCCACTGAAGCACCGTGGGACGCGACACTCCCAGTTCGCGCGCGGTCACCCGGTTGGGCTTGCCGTCGGCCGCTGCGAGCACGATCCGAGCGCGCATGACGACACG
>JBDRFG010000053.1:0-4201 GCA_043819135.1 Candidatus Eiseniibacteriota bacterium
CCTCACCATCACCATCTCCGTCTTCCTCGCGCTGTTCCTCTGTTCAACAACGCGACACCACCCAGCAAACCTCAGGGCGCGTCCTGGATCACGAGGTCGACACGTCGATTGCGCTGCCGGCCCTCGTCCGTGCTGTTATCCGCAACAGGGCGACTCTCTCCGTACCCATCCCAGCTCATGCGATTCGGGTCGACATCTTGCGAGGCGAGAAACTCGTAGACCGCCTTCGCCCGCCGCTGCGAGAGATCGAGGTTGTACTCCTCCGTACCGATGCTGTCAGTGTGCCCCTCGATGAGGATTTCCATCTCCGCAAACTGGTTCAGGATTGTTGCGATCTTGACCAGGTTGAACTCGACGTTGCGCTGCAGGGTGGCCTTGTCGAAATCGAACAGGATATCAGCCAGACTCACGATGGTACCGCGCGCGTCACGCCGGATACTTGCAAACTTCCCTTCCATCTGACTCAAGGCATCAAAGAGCTCGTCCTGCCGCGTCTTGGACTCAGCGCGCAGCTGCTCGAGTTCGCGGCGCAGGTCACCCTGCAGGTAGCGCTCCAGGTCCAGCGTGGCGCGCAGCGCTTCCGCGCGTGCGTCACCAAAGCCGGCTGCGAGCTGCATCGCCTCGAGACATGCGTGCTCATCAGCCTGGGCACGCACACGGCACTCCAGCGACTGGACGGCCCGTGCAGCCAGGTAGGTGTGGTGCGCCATGGCAGCCTCAGTGACCTTCTCGGCCTGGGTCTGAGCTTGACTGCGCAGAAAGCCGTTCTCCAGGTCGGCTGCGGCGACCTTGCGCTCGCGAGATGCCTGACGCCAGGCGGTCCAGTGACTGAGAACCTCACTGAAAGTTCTGGGAGGAAACTCCTCAAGAGCAAGGGTCGATGCCGGCAGGACCGTCACTTCCTGCACCGATTCAGGACCCCGCCGCGAAATCGCTGCCTCTTGGCCCACAAACTCCTCTGTCTGCTCCAGAACGAAGAGAGCCTCGCGCCACTTCGTCCGCGCTCGTTCCACCTCCAGGCGACACTGCTCAGCGCGGCGTGCCGCTGCATCCATCTTCTGCATTTCCAGCGCGAGGCGCGCATCCGCCAGGGCTTGTTCGACAACCGGGACGGCTTCCTGCTTCTTGCCCCGTTCTGCCAGAGCCCCAGCCTCAGCACGCTTCTGCCGACCGGATTCCAACGCCTGCTTGACCGTCTGGTCTTCGGCCACAGCTTGCAGATCCTTGTCGTAACGGTCGAAATCAAGGAACATCGACTCCACGTCGATACTGCCCGCACACCCGCAAGCCAGAACCGGAATGAGCAGACACAGCAAGAGACGTGCTTTCATCCTGCACCCCTTTCATGAGCCGAAAGCGGCTCGCTGACGGCGCTGATCGAGCCGGCCAACGTTCTGAATCGACAGTACAATGAGGACAGCCTTGAGGCAATGGGTTTTCCTACGCCCACGTAGCCCGGACTCCCACCCCGATGAGTTTCATGCAGGCCGAGAGGTGACAGGCAGGGCCTTGAGCAAAGCGTCCAGTGGGAGTAACTTGCCTGCCTCTTCTCAGGAGCTCTGGCAGGATCACGACGGCCTGACGGTTTCGCGCGCCGAGTTCGAGTCGAACCTGGCGGCGAAGCTCAAGAGCGCTGCTTTTCGCAAAGACGTCCGGCCCCAATCTCGACTGATGTCTCCTACGACCCTCTAGCCGCATCGGAACTCGTTCACGGCAAACTGATCTCGAGGTTGCCTGGGGAGCCGTGGGAGGGATTGGGACGATAACGGATGCCCTAGCCCCCATCCACCACCCCCACAGGCACCAGGGTCGTCCCACGCCTCGCAAACGCCACCGCCACCACCTCCGGCTCCCGCCCCGCACTCCTCTTTTCGACTTCGTAGCAGGCCCCCGCTACAAACCTGCGACCTCTAGCGGAGTGAGTGCACGCTGGGTCAGGCTTCAGGAGGACCCGAGCGCCAACCGGACGGCCCGATTGCGTGCGCCTGGACAGATGCCAACTCAGCTCGACGCATTCGGAGCTGTCAACCAGTTATCGGAATCAAAGAACGAGGGCAACTGGGGCATGTCAGCTGCTAGATCAGGCGGGCAATGCAGGCGAGCAGTTCCGTCAGAGCGTTGGACGCTGGGAGCGTGGAAACCGTCTTGCCTCGTGCAAGCAGAAGTACCTCATCGCCTCCACCCGCAATCCCCACATCTGCTTCCCTTGCCTCACCGGGACCGTTCACGGCACACCCCATCACAGCGACAACGAGGTTCTTCCGGATGTGAGCTGTCTTCCGCTCAACCTCCTCAGCAATAGCCTGCACGTCGATCTGGCATCGACCACAGGTGGGGCAGGCAATCACCGTCACGCCGCCGTGCCTCAAGCCGAGCGACTTGAGGATCTCACGACCGACGCGTACCTCTTCTTCCACTGGACCAGACAGCGAGACGCGGATAGTGTCACCGATGCCCTCCGCCAGCAGCACGCCAAGCCCGACCGACGAACGAACCGATCCAGTCAGCACCGTCCCCGCCTCGGTGATCCCAAGATGGAACGGAAGGTCGCACTTCTCCACCATCAGCCGATTGGCCTCTACCGTCATCGCGACGTCGGACGCCTTGAGCGACAGGATGACATCCGCGAACCCGACGCTCTCCAGCAGCTCCACGTGCCGGATCGCGCTCTCAACCATGCCCTGCGCCGTCGGGTGACCATCGCGCTCAAGGATGTCCTTCTCAAGCGACCCCGAGTTCACTCCCACCCGAATCGGTATCCCCTTCTCCTTGCACGCCGCGACCAGCGTCTCAACGCACTCCCGCGCCCCAATGTTCCCCGGATTGATGCGAAGCGCGTGCACGCCAGCCTCAACCGCACCCAGACCAAGCCTGTAGTCGAAGTGGATATCCGCGACAACGGGGATTCCCGCCTGCGCTACGATGTCAGAAAGTGCCGCGACCGCCGCCTTTCCGGGCACGGCCACGCGCACGATCTCGCAGCCAACTGTCTCTAGGCACTTGATCTGCGCGACCGTCGCCTCGACGTCCTCGGTCTTCGTGTTCGTCATCGACTGGACGGAGATGGGCGCGTCTCCGCCGACGGCGACGTCGCCGATCATGACCTGTCTTGTCTTCCTGCGGGGCTTAAGGATGCTCATCGTCTGTGCCCCCTCAGCCGGACGTTCCCCGACCGCATCGTCGTCCCCTCCCTGTCGAAGTACTCCAGGATCGGGATCGCGTACTTCCGCGTCACGTCGACCATGTCCTTGAACTCCGGAACACCGAGTTGAGTCTCGCCGCCGTCGAAGTAATCGGCGACCGCCCTCCGCATATCAGCGACGACATCAGGATGGAAGAGCAGTGTGCTCGTGACCTTGATGATCCGCCCGGTCTCAACGAGCAGCTTGACCATCGCGTCGAAGTCCTTGCCGCCGAGTTCCTGCTTGAGTTCATCGAGCGTTGGTGGAGAAGGACCTGCCGCCGCGAGCCTGGCGTCGATGCTATCAGCAAGGCGCGACTGCTCATCGGTCAGATCGACGTCTCCGCTCCCGAGACGAACAAGGTCACCGCGCCTCGAGACCTTGCCATCGCCTGCGAGAGCGTCAAGCACCGCATCGAGCACGCTTCTCTCCAGCCTCTTCGAGAGTCGGGTCCGCAGTTCTTCTGCAGACATGCCCCATTCCAGCGGAGAGGCCGCCGCGAACTGCCCAAGAAGCTCCTCCGTCCTGGACTTCAACTCGTCGTAGCGACCTGACGCCAGCGTGCGACCACCCAGCCTCTCGAGCTTCCCTTCGGAGAGAAGTGTATCAGTCAACTCCGTCGACGACACTCCCGCCAACTCCTCAACTTCGGCATCCGTCAACCCTTCGATACCCGCCTCCTCCAGCTTGTGCAGAACGATGTCGCTGGCCTCGCCGCCCTCGAGAACGGTCAGGCCCTCCAGCACGTCGTCCTTCATGCGTTTGTGCCGCTTCGGGCTCGGGTCGAGCACGCGTCCGCCGCCGATGGTGGTCACGGGCGAGTATGAACGGATGACGAAGAGGTCGTCCTTCTCCGCGATGACGGGCGACTCAAGCCGCAGCTGCACCAGCGACTCCTCCCCCGCGCGGAGCCAGTCGCTCTCGAGCAGGACGACGCGGGCGAGCACCTCCGCGGTCCCGAGGTGCAGATGGACGCGTGTCCGGTTCTTGACGGGCTTGGCGTCCGTCACCATCCGGAG
>JBDRFG010000054.1:0-10343 GCA_043819135.1 Candidatus Eiseniibacteriota bacterium
GCCCCGCCGTTCGGCATGGGTGGCTTCCTGTGGATCATGTACACCACAGATAACGGCTGCGGTCCGGGCGCTGGTGGCGACGCCGGTGTCATGATCGACGACGTGAGTTTCAGAGGCCCGTTGGCTGGAACTCCGGTCGAGCCCGTCAGCTGGGGCAGCATCAAGGCCATGTATCGCTAGATCTGATTTCCGCTGATCGGAGCATTCGTGGGCCCGGGGGAATTCCCTCGGGCCCACGGTGCGTACGGGGTCTTTGCGCCACGGCCTGACCGCTGTTGACGCCGGGCGCGCTTGCGGATAGCATACGGGGGCCGTAAGCTCGGAAGTGCAACAGCAAGGGTGCACACCCGCGACGCGGCCGGAACACGGTCCGTGCCGGGAGGGGAGAGGAGTCTGGGCCGCGCTTGAGAACCCGCACCTACATGCTGATCGCGCTCCTCCTGATGCTGGCGTCGGTGGGCTACTTTCTCTGGTCGGAGCTGTCCACCGCCGGGACCTGTGGTTTCCCGCTGGACGACAGCTGGATCCACGCGCAGTTCGCGAGGAACATCGCTCTTAGCAACGGGTTCTCCTACAACCCGGGCGTCCCCGTTTCCGGCTCCACCGCTCCGCTCTGGACGCTGCTGACGGCAGTTGGATATCTCATCACCGGTGACCCCGTGCTCGCGACGAAGGTGCTTGGCGTGCTGTTCTTGGGGCTGACCGTCTTCTTCATGTACACGCTGGTCCAGACGATCTCCAACGATCCAAGACAAGCGCTGTTCGCGGCCGCCTGAGGGCGACGGTGAGCAGAAGGAAGGGACATGATGATCGGTCAGCTCTTTGATGTTGACGCGGCGCTGTTCGTCTTTCTGAACACGAAGCTCACACACCCCGTTCTTGACTCGGTGATGCCGTTCATCACTCATCAAGAGAACTGGTATCCGGTGCTTATCGGACTCTGGCTGGGTCTTGTCATCTGGGGCGGGCGGCGCGGGAGGATGGCTGCCGTGGCGCTCGTGATCGCGATCGCGCTGACCGACCAGATCGCCTGCAGTGTCCTCAAGCCACTGGTGGGGAGGGTACGACCCTGTAACGCCCTGTCCCCGGAGCAGTGTCGCCTTCTCGTCGCGCGGTCTTCCGCGATGTCCTTTCCGTCGGCCCACGCCGCCAACTCATTCGCCATGGCCACTGTGGCATCGTGGCGGCTCAGCTGGTTCGCCCCGCTTCTGTTCCTTGTCGCGGCCGCGGTCGCATACTCCAGGGTCTACGTGGGTGTGCACTACCCGCTCGACTCGATCGCCGGAGCGATTCTCGGGGCGCTGCTCGGGCGGTTCGCCATCTGGCTGGTCGTCGCGGTGAGGCGGCGGTGGGACAGGTGGTGGGAGATTCGACGGATGGACACGGGAAGGCCCGGCGAGGCCGCGGCCTGAGGTCCGGGCAGCCGCCTTGCCGCTCTGCCCTGACCCCCGCTTCGCCGCCCTGCCCTGACTCCCTGCGGGTTAGGACGTTCCCGCCGCCCCTAGTCTGATTTGCTCATCTGCTCGGCCGGTTCCGGACGACGCAGGATGGTCAGCGGATTCTCGAGATACTTCTGCGCAACGGCGAGCACCTGCTCCTTGGTGACGGCCTTGATCTTCGCCGCGTAATCGTCGGTGTAATCGTAGCCGAGCCCGTAGAGCTCCGCTATGCCCGCGTCGCTCGCCTGCGATGCGTTCGTCTGCCGGGACGTCTGCCTCATGATCACGCAGAGCTGCTTCGCCTTGTCGAGTTCGTCGTCGTCGACGAGTTCCGTCGCGATACGCTCCATGTCGCCGTCGATGATCTCAATGGCCTGGTCGAGCGCCTCGTCATAGGTTGCCGCGTAGATGCCGAAGTAGCCGGCATCGAGTCCCGTGAAGTTGTAGGCGTGAACCACGTAGACGAGCTGGTTGCCACGAAGGTCCGTATGGAGCCAGCCACCCGGGTAGTAGATGCCCGACGTGACCGCGTCCAGAACGTCCATGGCGTAGCCGTCGCTGGAGGAATAGGGCATTCCGTGATAGCCGCGGAAGATGACGGTCTGCGCACGGTCGTGGTAGCTCGTCACCGTTTCGGGGCTCGTCCGGGCCGGCTCGGACACGCTGCGAGGCGCCACGTCCTCGCCCGGCTTCCAGGTACTGAACACCTTCTCGACCATCGTGATGGCCTCGTCCTTATCGACGTCCCCGAAAACGGTGAGAACCGTGTTGCCTGGAGTGACGTAGGCGCCGTGGTGCGCAATGAGATCGTCACGCGTGAACGCCGACACCGTCTCGGCCGTGCCGGCCGAACACCTGCCGTACGGATGTCTGTCGAAGAGTTCGATCAGCATACGGTCCATCGCGTCCGTGTTCCAGTCGTCGCTGCGCGCTGCCAGACTAGCCTGAATGAGCTCGCGCTCCTTCTCCATCTCTTCGGCATCGAACTTCGGGTTCATGAGGATGTCCGCGAAGACCTCAAGGCCGTCCTCGAGGTCCTCCGCGAGAAGCGTCATCTCTGACTGGATGCGCGTGTGGTTCGCCGAGCAGTTGTAGGATGCGCCCATCGTGTCGAACGTCTCGGAGATCTTCCCGCCGCCTCTCTTCTTCGTGCCGCGGGGCATCATGTTGGCGACGAAGTTCGCGAGGCCGTTGCCGTCCTCCGGGTCCATTCGTGCGCCGCCCAGTGTGAAGCTGCCGACCGACACCACCGGATTGGTGTGGTTCTCCTTTAGGAGCACCGTGAGTCCGTTGTCCATCATGTGCCTCTCGATGTGCCCGACCTCCGGTGCATCGCTGATCGACCGCACGTCCACCGACTCTTCGTCCCTCATGGGCTCGAGGACCGCGATGCTGATGTTGTCGTCGAAGAAGTAGCGGTTGACCGCGTCCCGAATCTCCTCCGCCGTGGTCTCCTGGATGCGCTCCGCGTAGATCCTGCCCCAGAACTCCGGGTTGCCCGCTCCGAGTTCGGACGTGCCCAGACTGGCGGCGCGTCCCTCGAGTTCCTGCCGCTCATAGTAGAACTCGGCAGTCTTGATCTTCTTCGCCTTGCCGAGCTCGTCGTTTCCGACCTTCCTGGTCCTGAGGGCGTAGATCTCGTCCAGCGCCACCTCTATGCCGGCATCGATGTTGGCGGGGTCCATTGTCATCACGATGCCGAAGGAGCCGGCGTCGTATGCGGGTGTGTGCGAATAGGTGGAGACGCTGTAGGCGAGGCCCAGTTCATCGACGAGCTTCTGATGGAGCCGGGAGCTTCGCCCCTCGGAGAGAATGTGCGACAGAATGTCGAGCGGGTACATGTCCGGGTTCGATAGCGGCACCGTGTGGAAGCCGACCCTGACGTAGGCCATCTCCAGGTCGCGTTCTTCCCTGAGTTCGCGCCGCCCCATCTGCTCGGGCTCGTCGTGGATCGGAGGGAACACGACGGGCCTGCGCTCGAAGTCCTGGAACGTCTCACGGATCTTCTCGTAGGCCTCCGCGGTGTCGAAGTCACCGGCGGCCACAAAGACGATGTTGTTCGGGACGTAGAAGTTGTTGTGATACTTGAGTGCGTCGTCGCGGGTCAGTCTCTCGAAGTTCTCGACGTAGCCGATGACCGGGTACTTGTGGGGCTGCTCGCGAAACATCACTTCGCCGAACATGTTGTAGATGCGCCTGCCGGGCTCGTCGTACCCCATGTTGATCTCGCGGACGATGATGCCCTGCTGCGTGTCCACCAGTTCCTGCGGGAACTGGATGTTCATGGCCTTGTCGGCGAGAAGCTCGAGCGCACGATCGAAGTACTCGCTCGAGGTCTCTATGAAGTAGCACGTGTGGTCCTTGGTCGTGTAGGCGTTCGAGCCGCCGCCGATGTTCTCGATCTCGATCTCGTATTCCTCGGCGGTTCTGTTCTCGGTCGGGCCGTTGGCGACCAGGTGCTCGCAGAAGTGGGAGACGCCGCAGCCGAGGAACTCGCCCTCGTAGATGCTGCCGGCCTTGACGTAGAACCTCAGATTGACGACCGGCGAGCTGTGATTCTCCTCCAGGATGACGGTCATGCCGTTCTCCGGCAGGACCTTTCTGAACGTCTCTTCCGCCGGCGCGGCGCCGGCAAGAACGAGTGCCGCGAGCGACGCCAGCACGATCAAGCACCTGGTCCGTCTCATGTCTTCTCCTTGTGGATGTCGCCCGCCCGCGGAGGCGCAGTACAAGACCGGCGGGTCCGCTGTTCGCCGGACCGCCACATTATCATCTCGTTGCTCGTGAACTTGGACTCAACTATAAGGCGGGAGGTTGCACGGGTCAAGGAGGCCGGGCGTTTCCTCAGGGACGCGGTCCCGAGGATCAGGCAGTCCCTCGTGGAAACGGTCGCGCGGGGCCAGGGCCTCTCGCGGGCGTTGATTCGGCGTCTTCGACCACCTAAGATACGGAAAGGCCACAGTCGGGAGCGCAGCCTGTGTCCCGGGCGGACCGTCGCGGGGGCCGTTCGCTCTCGACGTTTCGCACACCGGGATCGGACATCCAAGTGAATGAACTGACGATACTGGCGACTGAGGCGGCCAGGAGTGCCGGGGCCGTCATTCTGGAGGGCTTCGAGAAGCCCCACGACACTTCCATGAAGGGGAGGCGGGAGCTTGTCACGGAGATCGACCGGGCGTCCGAGGAGGTCATTATTCGGGCGATCTCCCGCGAGTGCCCGGACGACCTGATCATCGCCGAGGAGACCGCGCCCGAACTCGCCGAGTCCTCGAGGGTCTGGATAGTCGACCCGCTGGACGGCACGAACAACTACGCTCACGGATACCCGTTCTTCTGCGTCGCCATCGCGCTGGAAGAGGAAGGTGAACTGGCCGCGGGCGTCGTCTACGATCCGCTGAGGGACGAGATGTTCGTCGCGGAGAAAGGACACGGCGCGTCAGTCAACGGTCAGCCGATGCGGGTCTCGGGCAACGCCCTTCTGTTGGAGTCGCTGGTGGCGACCGGGTTCCCCTACGACCGCACCAGTGAATCAGGCAACAACCTCGATAACCTCAACCGTTTCGTAATCGCGGTCCGTGGGATCAGGCGCGGAGGGTCGGCCGAACTCGATCTCGTCTACGTTGCCCGCGGCAGGCTCGACGGCTTCTGGGAGCAGGGGCTCAAGACCTGGGACGTCTCGGCCGGAGGCATCATCGTGGGGGAGGCCGGCGGCGTCGTCACGAACTTCTGCGGCGGCGGATGGGACCATCGCAGGGGAGATGTCGTTGCCACGAACGGCCTCATCCACGGACAGATGCTGGAACTGATCAGATAGCCGCGCTGTTCCCCAATACGGAGGATGACACGTGAGCTGCACGAGACGCGCGCGGAGGCATGCGCGGCCCCTTGCATGGGCAGGTCCGCCGGCGCCGATGACGAGGTCAGCGAACAGCGCTTCGACCTCGACTTCCTCTACGGATGGGAGTTCAGCCCCGGAAGCATGCTCTACGTGGCCTACACGCAGCCGCTCGAGCGGCAGGGCGGGACGACCGACGTGCTGGACCCCGTGGCAACGGTCAAGCTGTCCTACCTGATGAACCTGTAGTTGCGGTCCACCGAGCGCCACCGCGTGCGGCTCACGTAGCGTCGCGCGGCTACTTGGGGGGTGTCCTGGGTTGGCTGTGTGGTGTCTCTGCGCGATACCGGCTTGATTCGGGCCCGCTCCAGACAATATACTCACCGCATTGTGCATCCCAACGCCAGGCTGTGCTTTCGGGGGACTCCGATGAATCGAAGGATCACATGCGTCGTTCTGGCGCTGGCAGCCGCGCTGACCATCGCGCCCGCCTACCGCGGCGTCTCCGCTCGCGAGCTGGGCATCGGCACGGCCGTCGACACGGCGCTCGAGCGCAACCTCTCGCTCGAGGCTGCGCGGCAGGACTACGAGTCCGCCAAGTGGGGGCTTCGCAGCGCTCGCTCCTCGCTCTTCCCGTCCGTCCGCCTGTCGTCGACGTGGGGCCCGATGGCCGCGGCTCTCGGCTGGGGGCCTTGCGTTCGCCACGGTGCTCACGCTGTTCGCTGTTCCATCGCTCTTCTCGATCGTCGACGACATCCGCGCGAAGTACGGCAAGCTCGATGTTGACGGCGAGACGCAGCCAACCCTCGAGTGTTCGTTCACGGACGGGCTCGTGCAGCCGGAAGGCGGCCGTCCTGGCTCGGGTAGTGAGCCGCCGCGTTACGACAGCGAGGACGAAGAGGAGTCGCCGGCATGAGTCCACCTGACTCCGTCATGGGCTCGGTCCTGGCCTGCTTCCGCGACGATTGGGAGGTGGCTTTGGACTCGGGCGATGTCACTCGCTGTTCGGTGCGGGCGCGACACTTCGCCGGCATGGACAACGAGGAGAAACTGCTAGCGCCCGGTGACCGTGTCGAGGTCGTTCTGCTCGACGACGGCTCGCGGGTGATAGAGCGAAGACTCCCGAGGCAGACGGTGCTGTCGCGGCTGAAGCCTCGCATGAGGAGAGAGGTTGAACAGGTCATCGTGGCCAACGCGGAGCAGCTGGTCGCCGTGGCCTCGCTCGCGAGCCCCAAGCTGAACAGGCGCTTCCTGGACAGATACCTCGCGGTTGCCGAGGACGCGGAACTGAGGTCCGTCATAGTCCTTAACAAGGTTGACCTTGTTTCGGAGGACGTCTGGAGGCCGCACGCCACGGTCTACGAGAGAGCAGGCTACGCCGTGATTCCGACGTGCGCGCTGGACGGACGTGGGGTCGCTGAGCTCAAAGAACACCTCGGCGGCACCTTCTCGGTCTTCGCAGGACAGAGCGGCGCGGGCAAGAGTTCGCTCCTCAATGTCATCGAACCGGGATTGGGTATCAAGGTGCGCGCGGTCAGCGAAGCGACGAACAAGGGCAAGCACACGACGTCTAACGTCACCGTGTTCTCACTGGGGAACAACACGCTCGTGGCCGACACTCCCGGGTTCCGCGAGCTGGGGTTCTGGCGGGTCCATCCCGACGACCTCGACCAGCTCTTCCCGGAGTTCGCGGAGTACGTTCCGAACTGCAAGTTCACCGGGTGCAGCCATTCCCCGGAGCCGGACTGCGCCGTCAGGGCGGCGGTGGAGGCCGGTGAACTGGATGCGCAGCGCTACGACAGCTACCTGAGACTGCTTCGGGACCTCCGGCGCTGAGACGGTCGTCCGGGCGCCGGCCCGTTCTGGCCCGCGGACTCCAAGAAAGGAGAGACCAGCATATGCAGGCGGTTCTTCTCGAAGGCCCCGGCCGCAGCCGGTTCGGCCCCCTCACTCTTCTGCGCCCTGAGTTCGACCTCCGCTGTGGGATCCTGGAGCTGCGTGAGAAACTCGAGCGGCGGCGGTCCGACTGGAGGGTGGCGCTTCATCCCAGACCCGAACTGATGGGTCTGGTCTCCGAGCTTCACCCCGGGAGGGGCATCGACTCACTGGGCGACGAGCCCACGCTGGCGCTCTACGGGCGGGTGATCGTGGACGACGCGCTGCTCGAAGCCGTTGAACAGGTCAAGGGCGAAGCCAGGTTGATGTCCGGATCCGAGGCCATAGGCGCGGTCGTTCGGTCAGGCGCGCGCGAACGTCTCGAGCCGGCCGGCGCCTCCGGTTGGAACATCGGCTCCCTGGGTATCGACGCGACGGTCGACGTACCGGCGCGGTTCGTGCGGTACCCGTGGGACCTGGTCGCGGCCAACGCGACTGAGATCGCGGCGGACGCGCGCGTCGCAGCCGAACTGGGAAACGTTAGGGAGGAACTGCACAGGTGCGCCAGGCTGGAAGGCACGGAGAACATCGCGATAGGCGAGGGCAGTGAGGTGGGGCCGAGCGTTGTGCTCGATGCCAGAGAGGGTCCCATTGTCATAGGCCGGGACGTCCGGATCATGCCGAACGCCGTAGTCATCGGTCCCGCCTTCATCGGAGACGGAAGCCTCGTGCGTGCGAACGCCTCGATCTACGGCGGGACGTCGATAGGACCCGTGTGCAAGGTGGGGGGAGAGGTTCAGGCATCCGTCCTGCAGTCGTATTCGAACAAGCAGCACGGGGGGTTCCTCGGCCACTCCTTCGTGGGCAGCTGGGTCAATCTCGGCGCGGCGACGAACAACAGCGATCTCAAGAACAACTACGGGAACATCCGCGCAGAGCTGGACGGCGAGAGCATCGACACGGGTTCCGGCTCCGTGGGCGCGGTCATCGGAGACCACTCAAAGACAGCGATCGGGACCAGACTCAACACGGGGACGGTTGTCGGCATCTTCTGCAGCGTCTTCGCAGACGGATTCCCGCCGAAGTCGATTCCGTCCTTCTCCTGGGGCACGCCCGATGGGTTCACCCGCTACGACCTGTCCGAGGCTCTCGACACCGCATCACGTGTGATGGCGCGACGCGGGGTGACAATGACGCAAGCGCTCGAGCTTCGCATCACGGAGCTTTTCCGCGCGACCCCCTGATGAAGGCTGCGACGCGGTCGCGTACAAGGGGAAGCCCCCCACCGGAGCTGGACAGTGGGGGGCTCGGGGGCGACTGATGGCCTGACCCTCTTGGCAAGGTCAGTCCTTGTCGGTTGCAAGCTCCTTCAGTTCTCTTCTGAGCTCTTCGAGCTCTCCCTGCAGTTCCTTCAACTCGGCCTTCAGTTCGGCCCGCTCCTTATCTGAGAGTTCGTCGCTCTCGAGGGCCTTGATGAAAAACTCCTTCTCGCCCAGATCGCCGATGTGGATCTTGTAGGCCTGCATGGCCTTGTCGTACTCGGACTCGGCGACCACGGCCTGAACCGTCAGCTCGCTGCCCTTGCGGATGAGCACGATCGGAGTCTGCTTGTCGGTCTCCATCTTCGCGATGGCCTTGACGAGTTCCTCGGTGCAGCAGAGGGCCTTGCCGTCTACCTTGTAGATGATGTCTCCGGCCTTGATCCCGGCCGCCTCGGCGGGGCTGTCTTCGACGACTCCTTCGACGAGCACGCCCTCTCCACCGGGGATCTCGAAGTATTCTGCCAAGTCTCCGCCGACGTCCTCGATGTAGACGCCGAGCCTCCCGCGGCTGCCCCAACTCGACATGCCGATGTCGATCTCGGGAATCACAATGCGCTCGAGTCCCTTGAGACCTTCGAGACCCTTGAGACCCTCCAGGCCGTCGAAGCTGCTCCAGCTGAACGTGTTCTCCCTCTCCGCGAGGGTGGCGTTCACGGTCTTCATCTTGCCGTCACGGTAGATCTTGATCTCGACCTTCTCTCCGGGACCCTTCGACCTCACGAGCTCGATGAAGTGGGACAGGTCCTTGCCCTTCTCGCCATCTATCGAGATGACGATGTCGCGCTCTTCAAGACCTGCCTCTTCGGCCGGGGAGTCGTCGTAGACTTCGGTGACCACGATCCCCTCGATATCATCGCCGATATCGAGCTTGCCGCGGATCTTGCTGTCGAGTTCCTGGATCCCGATCCCGAGCCATCCGCCGCCATCGTCGTCCGTCTCGATGACGACCTTGACCTCTTTCTCGCCTGCCAGCGCCTGCGCCGGCACAACGACGCACGCCGCGACCAAAGCGACGAGGACCGCTGCCGCTGCAATCCTCCAGAACATCTCCCGCCTCCTTCGCCTGTTACCTCTCCCATTGGTGGGAGAGAGGGTCGGTCCCACGGTCGGTCTCCCGCTGCCGTTCGTTCCGCAGGGCTCCTACCTGCCAGTGATCTCCCTGCTCTCACTCATTTCGACACCTGTGCCCCGCGATGGTTGAAAGCCGCGAAACCACCGATATCGGTGCTACAGGGTGTGCTGGAATCGGCGCTCCGGGGCGTAGCAAAGGTGACGGGAGCCGCGGGTTCCGCGACTCCCGTTTTGGGTCATACGGGCATACTGCCGCCTCAGGAGCTGAAGGCGCCGGTCGCTGCCATGAGTCCAAAGCCCATCACGACCAGCATCATTCCGATGATGAAGAAGAGCACTACGGGGATGGCGACCACCCCGATGGCCTTTCCGCGGTCGATGCCGTAGACGTTCTCGACGCAGATGACCATCACAACGAGCAACCAGAGGCCCGCGAGGAAAGCGAGAAACGTCGGCCCGATGATAGGAATGATGGCGACCCAGGTAATCAGCGAGGCACAGAACGCCGGTACTGCCAGGCTCGTGAGCTTGCCCTTCCCACCGAAGAAGGTCGTGGCCACGAAGTGCATGATCGCGACGACGATGAAACCGCCGATCACACGGACGAACGGGAAGACCAACAGGCCCACCGGGTTCAACGATCCGATCCCCGCGCAGAGCCCGCTGATGGCGAGGATCCCGATAGCCGGCCCGATACCCTTCTCATCAGCCGCCAGCTCCTTGATCGTGTCGGTCTTGAGCTGCGCCGCCTCCCACCCCTTCTTGATGTAGTCAACGAAGGACATGAGTTCCTCCTTACTC
>JBDRFG010000055.1:0-2103 GCA_043819135.1 Candidatus Eiseniibacteriota bacterium
ACACGAGGACGTGGGACGGCAAGGACGGCTCGGGGGTCGCGGTCGCGGCGGGCGTCTACTTCTGCCGCGTCGAGGCCGGTGCCCTGAGCAGGACGCAGCGCATGGTGCTCATCAGGTAGTGAGAAACGAGGGCGGCCGCCGCTCGAGCGACGGCCGCTGCAAGTGCTCGCAGCCCGCGTAAACGGTACGACGGCTGCGGACGGCCCCGGTGACTGAGTCGCCGGGGCCGTCTTCTTTGCTCGGTCATCTGTGCCCGAGCCCGTCGCGGGTCCGGACGCCGACCCTCTCCCGCCCGGCCCGCCGTCGCGCGCTACATCACGAGCGCTACTGCCAGTGCCAATGGCGCACGACTCATGACTGGAACCTCCGTCAGTGAAGCGTGGAGTCGGGCGGGCGAGCACACGCGTCTCGGCAGATTGCTGTGTGGCAGTTGCTTCTCAGTGCTTCGACGCCTGGCGTTCCGGCTCTTCGCGGGATCTCCATCGATCCGCGCCCATTGGACACCGGCCTCCGTCGTGCGGTTGCGTGCCGGTGATAGGTCTCCTCGAGGGGCCCTCTCGCTCGCGGATCACGCAGCAACTGGAACCAGAGTTGCACGTTGTGGTATCGTGCGCTCGACATGACAGGTCACGATCCCGGAGTGCTGGCATGACGAAGGCGACCAGAGGTGCCCTTGCAGTCTCGTTCGTGACAACGGCGCTGTGCTTGCTCCTGGCCGAATGGGTCATCGCCACGCTGAGGCCTCAGATGACGATGGCGGTCCTGCTTGAGGACGCGCCGCGCATCTTCAGATCCAGCGACGTCCTACCCTATCAGCTCGTGCCGAACGCCGAGAGCGCCCACCGAACCGCCGAGTTCAGTGTCCCGATTCGGATCAACTCCTGTGGGTACAGGTGTCGGGAGTTCGACGTGGCGAAGGGTGAGCAGTTCCGAATCCTCGTCGTGGGTGACTCGTTCACCTTCGGCCACGGCTGTACCTCGCAGGAGTGCTACGCCTCCGCGCTGCAGAGGGAGCTGGAGGAGGCTCTCGGGCCGGGGGCGGCGGAGGTGATCAACGCCGGCTACGCCTCGTGCTACTACCCGGACACCTACTACCTGTATCTGAAGACATTCGGGCTTGAGCTGGACCCCGACCTGGTCATCGTGGGTTTCTTCGTGGGAAACGACGTGGACAGACAGGGGATGGTCTTCAACGAGTGGGTCGAGGTCGACGAGCGCGGGCTACCGCTGCGGATCGCGTCGGCGAACGCCCACGTCGAGGACGGATACTGGGTGTCCGACAGCAGACTGCTCCGTTACAGGTACCCGATTCTCCGGAACTCCCACCTCTTCCAGGCGATCGTGTCCGTTCTCCGGTCTTCCGGCGCTCCGGCGGAGGGGCGATATCGCAACGAGCTCATGTATCGTCCGTCCTACGCCGAGCGCACGATCGGCGCGGTGGATGGGGTGAAACGGCTGTTCACGGAGATGGACGCGATGACCAAGGCCAGCGGTGCTCAGTTCCTGGTCTTCTCGATCCCGGCGATCGAGCAGGTAGAGCCCCACAGGTTCTTCGACGAGGAGGGCGCCGACTCATCGCTCGACATCCTGAAACCTCAGCGGTTGTTCGGCGAGTTCTTCGAGGAGTCGGGGATCGACTTCGTTGACCCGCTGCCCTTCCTCAGGAGTATGTCGGAAGAGAGCCTGTACTACCCGATAGACCAGCACTGGACTCCAGCCGGCAACGAACTGGCCGGCCGATGGCTGGCGCGGCGGCTCCTCGAAATGGGAGCGGTGCCGCGTCCACCCGTCCGCGGCATCTGACCTCCTCCAACCTCCTATTCCAACAGAAGCGTGCCGTTCCTCTCGTGCGTCTCGGCCAGAAGGAGCGCGCGCAGCTCCGGCCAATCGGCCGCCTCGACGCGCGCGCGCGACAGACTTAGCCTGCGCACGAGCGTCACACTCCCGTCCTTCTCTTCGTCGACGGTGAGCTCGAAGCTGCCGACCGCGTTCGCGAACGAGACCGGTTCCGGCGCCCGGACTACCTCGAGGTCGCCCGGGTCCAGGCGGAACGTGACCGTCTGAGTGAGCGGCGACGCCAGAAGGACCGGCGACTCCCTGCGC
>JBDRFG010000056.1:0-8225 GCA_043819135.1 Candidatus Eiseniibacteriota bacterium
GCTCATTCACGCCTCCCTGATCGACGGGATCCGCCTGTGCTCCGCCGAGCGCGACACGTTCAAGCACATGGACATGAAGCACCTCAGGAAGAAGCTCGAGCTGCACCAGGACAAGAGGCGGCGCCTGATCGTGACCGACGGCGTCTTCTCAATGGACGGTGACCTATGCCCGCTCGATGAGTTGTGCGACCTCGCCGACGAGTACGACGCCATGGTCCTGGTGGACGACTCGCACGCATCGGGCTTCATCGGGAAGACCGGACGCGGGGTCCACGAGCACTTCGGCGTCATCGACCGCGTCGACCTCATAACGACGACGTTCGGGAAGGCGCTGGGTGGCGCGTCGGGCGGTTGTGTCTCGGGGCGTCGCGAGCTGGTCGAGTTGTGTCGCCAGAAGGCGAGGCCGTATCTCTTCAGCAACTCTCTCTCTCCGGTCATCGTCAGCGCGACCATCAAGGTCATCGATCTCCTCTTGTCCTCGACGGAACTCAGGGACAGGCTGGAGGAGAACACGAAGCGCTTCAGGGACGGCATGACCGAAGCAGGGCTGAACATCAGGTCGGGTGTCACTCCCATCGTGCCTGTCATGCTCTACAACGCCAAGCTCGCGAACGACATGGCGCGCGACATGTACGCCGAGGGCATCTACGTTATCGGCTTCTCGTACCCGGTCGTCCCCGAGGGCCAGGCGAGGATCCGCGTGCAGCTTTCCGCGGCACACGAGAACGAGCACATCGACAAGTGCGTGGCGGCGTTCAGGAAGGTTGGAAAGAAGTACGGCATACTCGGACTTGACAAGAAGGGGATAATAGAAAAGTACGGGACCTAGGGACTCCGGGGTCAGAGGTCCGGGATACAGCAGCACAGGCAACCGGGAAGGGGTCGCGCGGACGCGCGGCCCCTTCTGCGTCGCCCCTGGGCGCCGGAGCACGGGTCAGCCTTGACATTCGCGTGTGCGGCATACCGGGCTCTGACAACTGGCGCCCGATTCGGGCACACTTCGTGCATCTCTCAGAGATTCGCTCGGACCAGCCGTGCTGCGCCGGGCATGTTCCTGACAACGGGGGCGGCCGGAAAGGCCGCGTACGGGGCCAACAGGACCTGGGAGGGGATCATGCGAAGACGGACGAAGAGGCCGAGTACCTTGCTGCTTGCGGTGCTGTTCCTGCTTTGCGCGGCGCCTGCGGCGCTGGCGGGGTCTGGGATCGATTGGGTCGTGCTCGTGGACGACACGGGGACGATGCGTTACCAGAGCCGCGGCGACATGACGGTCAAGGCGATCGGGGAGTTCGTCTCCCTTGTCGAGCGTGGGGACCGCATCTCCATCTGCAGCTACGGCGAGCGCCCTGCCCACGTGCTGCCGACCAACCCCGTGCTCATCAAGGATGAGTCATCGAAGGACCACGTGAGGGCACACACTAAGTTCGGCTTCGCCGCCGACAGAACCGATATCACCGCGGGTCTGGAATACGTGTGGGGAGAGCGCGCAAGTCTCTTCCCCGGCCTGACAGCGGCGGGCGGGAAGGGCGCCGATGCCGTCATCGTGCTTCTGACGGACGGCAAGCTCATTCCGGTCTATGAGGACTACTCGCAGTACGAGGAGACTTACAGGAAGAGTCGCAAACGCCTTCTGGAGCTCGCGTCCCTCTGCGGGGAGCACGGCATCCGGATCTGCACGATCGGCCTCGGCCGCGTGGACAAGGTAGACGGGGAACTCCTCGAAGAAGTCGCGGCCAGGACCGGCGGGACCTACCTGCACGTCGCCGACGCCTCGAACGTCGTGGCGGCCTACCGCACGATTGCGACCGGGCAGCGTTCCCCGGCCCCGATCGACGTCGTCAAGGCGCCTGTCCGTCGTGACGCTCCGGTCGAAGAGCGCGCGCCTGCGCGCAACCTCGGTCTACAGGATGAGGCCACTGCCTCCGATACTCCCGAGCCGCCCCGAGAGCAGCGCGCCAGAGGTGGGCACGTCGCATCGCGTCCATCGGGCGGGCTACCCGCGTTTCCGTCGGACTTCTGTCTGGCCTCCGCGGGCATCCTCGCCATCCTCATCGGGATGATCGCCGTGGGCACCGAGAAGCGGCAGAGGTGGGCCACGCGGTTCTCGAGGAACCTGTTCGGCACCGGGCAGAAACGCGTGAGAGGCTATCTGAAGCCCATCGATCCGCCCGGGGAGACGACGGCCAGAGCGAATATCGGCCTGGAGAATCCGGGTCTGGAATCCGTGAAGGTCGGTAACGGCACCCCGTACCTGTCCACCGTCGAGGCGACGCTGGAATTCATAGGGTCCACGGACGATTCGCCCCCGGAGCTTCATGTTGAAGGGGAGGGCGTCACTGTTGAGGGTGAGGCCGTGACGGTCCGCAAGCTCAGGGACGGCGACATCGTGGATGTGGAAGGCCTGCGCTATCAGTACCTCAGGGGCAACCGGAGGTAGCTGCCTTCACAGGTTCGGAGAGAACACCAGGCCCTGCACTCATGGATTCACTCGAGTGCAGGGCCTGCGTCGTTTCTGCTTGCCGGAAGCTACCGGTAGAGCGTCCCCGCCTCGTGCCGGGCCCGGAGCCTGGCCAACATGTCCTCGGTCATCGCCTGCAGATCGTAGTCGGGTCGCCAGTTCCACTCCTCCCTCGCGGCCGCGTCGTCGACGGAAGTCGGCCAGGAGTCGGCGATCTTCTGTCTGTGGTCCGGCTCGTAGGACACGGTGAAGGCCGGCAGGTGCCCGCGAATGGACGCGGCCAGCTCGCCCGCTGAGAAGCTCATCGAGCCCACGTTGAAGTCGCCGTGGTGCTCAAGCCGGTCGAAGTCCGCCTCCATGAGGTCGATCGTCGCCTTGATGCAGTCGGGCATGTACATCATCGGCAGACGCGTGTCCTCGCTCAGGAAGCACGTGTAGCGTCCGTTCGCGATGGCCTCGTAGTAGATCTCAACCGCGTAGTCCGTCGTGCCGCCCCCGGGAAGGGTCTCGGCCGAGACGATGCCCGGGTATCTTAAGCCCCGAGCGTCCACGCCGAAGCGAGCGACGTAGTAGTTACACAGGAGCTCGCCGGCGACCTTGGTGACCCCGTACATCGTCGATGGCCTCAACACGGTCTCCTGGGGCGTGTTCTCCCTTGGACAGCCCGCGCCGAATACCGCTATTGAGCTTGGGCAGAGCACCCTCGTAAGTTCCAGATCACGCGCGATCTCCAGCGCATTGATCAGGCCTGACATGTTGATGTGCCATGCCCTCATCGGGTCCTTCTCTCCGGTGGCCGAAAGAACGGCCGCGAGATGCACGATGGTATCGATGTCATGCCGTCTGCAGATCTCTGCCAGGGCCTCCACGTCAGTGACGCTCACCTGTTCAAACGGCCCGGCCTGCCCGAGTTCTCCATCTGGTCTGGGCCTGAGATCGCTCGCCACGACGCTCGTGTCTCCGTATCTCCGTCTGAGCTCAGTGGTCAGCTCGGAGCCGATCTGGCCCAGGGCTCCCGTCACCAGGATGTTTCCGACAACTCTCTTACCCACTCGAATCGCCTCTCGCTCAGGTGGCCAAGTGGACCTTTTCAGTGCCGGTAAGCCTACCAGATTGCTCGACGAAAGGCGACAGTGGGTTCCCAGAGGAGTCTCGCTTGCGGTATGATCGACCAGGAGATCGGGGGCGATCGCGGCGGCTGCAAGACGTGGAGGGGCGATGTACCAGCGCAAGTGGGAAGACCTCATCGACAAGATCGAGAAGATGTTCGGTCTCGCTGAGCACACCACCGAGGAGTACCCGGAGCGCCGAATGACGGTCGAGACGGCGGTGTTCGACGGAGCGTCGGGGCGGATCAAGCTTGAGCGCACGGTGAAGCCCGTCGTTCTCGACCGGACGACCTCCTACTCCAGGCGGATCGGGGGAGAGGTGACGACGGAGTACGTTCTGTCCGAGGACGAGTACGTCGACACCGTCAGGTTCTTCAGGTGGGACAGGCTGGCGCGGGAGTGGAAGCAGATCGACATGGCCGACATCGGTCGCTGAGTTGCGTTGAAGGCGGTCCCGACCACCCCTTCCTGAGCGTCTCCCCACGTCCCCGTGTCCCACGCCCTCACGCCCCTGATGCGACCGTACCGCACCACTTATGACACCTCATGTGGAACGGAACTTGCTTTCCACACGACTCACGTGATGGCGGGCGCATGCTCGTGCAGTCCTGCTCGACTATTCGACCCGATCGGTTTCGGAAGGGGAAGCCATTGGACGGTCCCACGGCAGACGGCCTCACCACGGACGGCTCGACGATTGACGACCCCGCGGCGGTCGGCCCCAAGGCCAGCATCCTCGTCGTCGATGACGAGAGTTTCATTCGAGAGATAATCTGCCGCAAACTCAGTGGCAGTGGTTTCGAATGTGATGCTGCCCCCAATGCAGAGGATGCTCTGGCGAAGATCTCGCAGAACGACTACGACTGCGTGCTGTCGGATATTCACATGCCGGGCATGAGCGGGGTCGACCTGCTCCGCCAGATCAAGCTCCAGCACCAGGACCTCGCGGTCATTCTGGTTACCGGCGCGCCGGACATCGATGCGGCCCTCGAGGCGATGCGGTTGGGCGCCTACGACCACCTGTCGAAGCCGCTCAATCTGGCGGCGCTCGAGATCACCGTGGACCGAGCGCTCGAGAAGAAGCGGCTGATAGAGGAGAACAGAGATTACCAGCGCAATCTCGAGTCTATGGTCAAGGAACGGACCAAGCAGCTGAGCGACGCGAACGAAGACCTGCGCAGGCTCTTCACAGGCAGCATAAAGGCCCTGGCGCAGGCTCTGGAGGCGAAGGACGAGTACACCCAGGGCCACTCCGCGCGGGTCGCCGAGGAGTCCGTCAACATCGCCAGATACCTCTCCTTGTCGGACGCTGAGGTCCAGCGCATGTGGCTGGCCGGCTATCTTCACGACATCGGCAAGATAGGCATCAAGGAAGCGGTTCTCAACAAGCCCGGCAAGCTCAACGAAGATGAGTGGCACCTGATCCAGCAGCATCCCGTCGTCGCCGGAAAGATCCTCGGTCCCATTTCTGAGCTCTCAGACATAATCGACATCATCGTACACCATCACGAGCGCTACGATGGGAGCGGATACCCGGACGGTATCGAGGGCGGCTCGATCCCGCTTGGCGCGCGAATTCTGTCGGTGGCGGACGCCTACGACGCGCTGACGTCGAGAAGGCCTTATCGCGACGCCCTCTCTTGTGAGGAGGCTCACCGCATCCTAGAGGAAGCCGGCGGGACGCAGTTTGACCCCGTCATCATGAGGGCGTTCCTCGATCTCAAGCAGGGTGTGAAGCCGGCCCCGCCGCAGGACCTGCAAGAGCTGGGGAGTGATGAAGTGCAGGATGCGAAGTATGGCAAGAGCGGGCTGAGTGGAGTCCTCGGCGCCGCACCGCTTGACTTGAGTTAACCCACCTGTTGAACTGCGGTTAACCCCGTGCACACATAAGCTATGTGTTGGCATGCGCCTTGCAGTGCTGGGTGTTGAGTGCGTCCGCACGCACGTTAGCGTAGGCCGCCTCGACACTCAACACGCACAGGGGGGAGCGAGACTTGGAAACCGCGCATCCACACGAGCCCGAACGGCTTCGTCTGTCCAGCATGGACATCGACCCTCACGTTGTGCGGCTCGTCCCGCGGGAGATGGCCCAGCGCTTTCGCCTGGTCGCTGTGGGGCAGGAAGACGACGCCCTGATCCTCGCCATGGAGGATCCGCTGGACGTCATCGCAACGGACACGATCGCGGCCAACACGGGTTACGAGGTGACTCCGAGGCAGGCCGATGCCGAGGATATCTCCACTGCGATCGACAAATACTACAGCGACTCCATCGACATCGAGCAGAGTATCCAAAGCATCGTCGACATCGACATCGCGAGCACGGTGGCCGGTGAAATGGACTCGGAGCAGTTGTCCATCGATCCCGATGACGCGCCGGTCATCCGTCTCGTCAATCTGATCCTCCTGCAGGCCATCGAGGAACGGGCGAGCGACATCCACATCGAACCGAGGGAGAAGAGCCTCGCCGTCAGGCTGAGGGTCGACGGCGTGCTGAGGGAGATCCTGCCTCCGCCCAAGAGAATGCAGTGGGCGATCACCTCGCGCATCAAGATCCTGGCGGGGCTCGATATCGCCGAACGCAGGCTCCCGCAGGACGGCAGCTGCAGGGTTCGCATCATGCACCGCGCGGTCGACATACGAATCTCGACGAGTCCGACCCTCTATGGGGAGAAGGTCGTGATGCGGCTCCTCGACAAGACCAACCTCAAGACCGATCTTGAGGATCTTGGGTTCGATCGGTCGTCACTCGATATGATTCACAATGCCATCGCCCAGCCACACGGGATGATCCTCCTTACGGGGCCGACGGGCAGCGGCAAGACGACGACGCTGTACTCCGCCCTGACGAAGATCAACTCGCCGGACAAGAACATCATGACGGTCGAGGACCCGGTCGAGTACGAGCTTGCCGGGATCAACCAGGTGAGCGCGCGCCCCACGATCGGGCTCGACTTCGCGGCAGCGCTGCGCTCCTTCCTGAGGCAGGACCCTGACGTGATCCTCGTTGGTGAGATCAGAGATTTCGAGACCGCGTCGATCGCCATCAAGGCCGCGCAGACCGGGCATCTCGTGTTCAGCACGCTCCACACGAACAACGCCACGTCCTCGGTGGACAGGCTCCTGAATATGGGTGTGGAGCCCTATCTCATCTGCACCTCGCTGAATCTGGTCATTGCGCAGCGGCTTGTCCGCAAGATCTGCGTGAACTGCAGGGAGCCGTACGAGCCGGAACCGGCGCTGGTCGCACGCTTCCGGCGCGCGATGCCCGAATCGGGCAAAGCGACGTTCTACCATGGAGCCGGGTGCGATAAGTGCTCGGGGAGCGGCTACCGGGGCAGGCTTGCGATCTACGAGCTCTTCCCGATCACGCGCGAGGTCAAGGCCCTCGTGATGCAGGGAGAGCTGGGATCCAGGGTCAGGGACGAGGCCATCGCTGATGGGATGAAGACACTTCTGGTCAGCGGAATGGTCAAGGTCATGGAGGGGCTGACGACGCTCGACGAGGTGCTGAGCGTGGCCATGGAAGCGGACAGCGTAAGCTCTCCGTCCGGTGACCACTAGCGGATCTCAGCGGGAGTGCGCGTGCTGCGAGGCAGCCGCGCATGTTCAACTATTCCCCACTTTGTCGCCCGCAGTGCCGTTCGTGCAGTATGCGAGGCAACCTGACGGGCCCCTGGCCCCCCTCGTGTCATCGGGGAGCCTCTCATATGCTAACCTATAGAGATGCAACGACTTAGCTGCTACTCCACCCACGGAGATTACTGGCATGGGGTTTGCATTCTGTTCAGTCGGAATGGAGATACCTGTGCCGGAACCGACCCGCTCGCAAGCACTTAAGTGCAAGTGAGCCGAGGGCACGGTGGAGCGGGTTCTCCTCTGAGCCGAGGGTTCGGGCCCAGGCGGGGTTGCCGGACACGGTCGAGCCCCCGGGCCGGCCGAGACTGAACCAGAATGACGGGGCGCACATGACTACGGACATACGAAAGCTGCTCGAGGAGATGGTCGAACGCAGGGGCTCTGACCTTCATATCACTCCCGGCGTTCCTCCGCAGATCAGGATCGACGGGGTGCTCGTGGCCGCTGATCGTCCGCCCCTGAGCCCGGAAGAGTGTCGCGAACTCTCCTACGCGATGATCGACGAGAAGAGGATAGCCAGGCTCGAGTCCGACAAGGGACTGGATACCTCGATCAGCGTGGAGGGGCTCGGACGGTTCAGGCTCAACATCTACTTCCAGCGCGGGAGCGTGGCTGCCGCGGTCCGACACCTGCCCTGGGAGATCCCCGCGATGGACGAACTCGGGGTCCCGCTCATCATGAAGGACTTCTGTGAGAAGCTGAACGGCCTTGTGCTTGTCAGTGGCCCTACCGGCTCCGGCAAGTCCACGACGCTGGCTTCCATGCTCTCCTACATCAATGAGCACAAGAACGTGCACATCCTCTCGATCGAGGATCCGATCGAGTATCTGCACCGCCACAAGTTCTCGATCATCAACCAGCGAGAGATAGGCCGCGATACCCCGTCGTTCGCATCTGCCGTTCGTCAGGTGCTTCGACAGGACCCAGATGTCATCTGCATCGGCGAGATCAGAGACCTCGAGACGGTCCGCACGGCGCTGACGATGGCGGAGACCGGGCACCTGGTGCTGACGACGGTGC
>JBDRFG010000057.1:0-11482 GCA_043819135.1 Candidatus Eiseniibacteriota bacterium
CGGCCAGGCGATCCGCCAGCTCGAGCAGGCGAGAATGGACCCCAACTGGAAGAGCCACGCCAATCGAGAGATCGAGCGGCAGAACCAGCTGATCGAGGCCGCGCAGCTGGCCAAGCGCAGGGGCATCTGGGACGATCCCGATAGCTAGTAGCGAGGGGCGTGATCGTGATCCGGGACGGTTCTCCTCGCGAGACCGAGCGTTCGCCCGGCGTTACCGACATGCGAAAACGGGCGGCCGGCCTCACTGAAGGCCGGCCGCACTACGAGTTGCACGTGAAGGGGGTGAAGACGGTGAGTGTCGTCTACATGGACCACAACGCGACAACGCCCATGGATCCTCTGGTGCTCGAGGCGATGCTGCCCTACTTCGGCGAGAGCTACGGCAACCCGTCCAGTCCGTACGAACTGGCTCGTGGTACGCGTCTCGCAGTGGAAGAAGCCAGGGAGACGGTGGCGTCCGCTATGGGATGTACGCCGCGAGAGATAGCCTTCACGAGCGGTGGCACGGAGTCCGACAATACGGCTATCAAAGGCGTGGCGTTCGCCAATCTAGAGCGGCGCGGCCACATCGTCACAACGAGCATCGAGCACCACGCGGTCCTGCACACCGTCGCCTACCTCAGAGATAGATTCGACTTCGACGTGACGTTCGTGGGCGTCGATGCTACTGGGACGGTCGATCCGGCGGAAGTGGAGCGGGCCTGTCGCCCGGACACGGTCCTCGTCTCGGTGATGCTGGCGAACAACGAGGTCGGAACGATTCAGCCGGTCAGGGAGATCGCCGCGCTCGCCAGGGAACGGGGCATCCTCATTCACACGGATGCCGTGCAGGCGGTGGGGAAGGTGCCGGTGAACGTCAACGAACTCGGCGTCGACCTGCTCTCCATGTCCTCACACAAGATCTACGGTCCGAAGGGCGCGGGATTCCTCTACGTGCGGAAGGGCGTCACGTTCGACCCGCTGTCACACGGGGGCAGCCACGAGTGGAGCGTGCGTGCCGGAACGGAGAACGTCCCGGGCATCGTGGGGCTCGCCACCGCCGTCAGGCTCGCGGTTGAGGCCATCCCACAGGAGAGCGTGCGTCTCAACGACCTGACCACTCGCCTGGAGGATGGCATCGTCGGCGCGGTCCCCGAGGTCTCCGTCAACGGACACCCGACGAACAGGCTTCCCGGCACGCTGAACGTCGCGATTCGATACGTCGAGGGTGAGAGTATCGTCCTTGCGCTCGACATGGAGGGCATCGCCGTGTCGACCGGCTCGGCGTGTACTACGGACTCCGCCGAACCGTCACACGTCCTGTCGGCGATGGGAGTTCCTGCGAACGTCGCGCAGGGGTCGGTCAGATTCGGGCTGGGACGTTCCACTACACGCGCCGACGTCGCCAGGGTTCTTGCCGTCTTGCCAGGTGTCATCGAACGCCTGCGTTCCATCTCGCCGCTCTATCACCGGAAGGGATAACCACGATGCGCTGGGTGGCTCTGGCGGCGCTCTGCGTCGCTGTCGCGCTCTTTTCAGTCTCGGACGCCGCGTCGCGCGACGACGAAACGACGCGGCTGCGGGCCACTGAGGGTGACATCACGGTCCTCTACCGACTTGAGGACGAGCGTCCGGCCGCCCGGGTTCTTGAGGTGGCCGCGTCCCGCGGAAGCGCGGTGGCGCTCCGAGCCGGCCTGTCCCGGCTCGGTCCGGTCAGAATATACATTGCCTCGACGAACGAGGAGTTCCGGGCTCTCACCTACGGGGGTGTCCCGGACTGGGGAGCGGGTTGCGCGTTTCCTGACCGCGGTGTAGTAGTACTGAGAAACCCGGTGACCGTCCCGGACCCGCTGAGCATGGAGGATGTTGTCGTGCACGAGCTCGCCCACGTGGCGGCGGGTCGCGTCCTCGGTGAAGTCCGTGTTCCGCGGTGGTTCCACGAGGGCATTGCGATGACGCTGGCGGGGGAGTGGCGGCTGCCCGGTTCGTCGACTCTGGCGGCCGCGGGGGCAAGCGGCGAGCTGATCCCACTGGGCGAACTCGACGCCTCGTTCCCGGCGGGCTCGGCCGACGCCATGTTGGCCTACTCCGAGAGTTTCTATGCGGTTCGCTTCCTGATGGAGGAGGCGGGGCCGGCGACGCCGGCGGAGCTTCTTCTCGGGATCGCGTCCTCAGGAAGCTTCGACGAGGGCCTGCAGACGCTGTGCGGGCGTATCCTTCCGGACTTCGAGCGTGACGCGGTGGCGTCCTTCCGACGCCGCTTCGGGTGGGGCGTCTTCCTCTCGCGCTGGAACGTGCTGTTCGTGGGGCTTTCGCTTCTTCTTCTCACCGGGGGCGCGGTGCGACTTGCCCGCTCTCACAGGCGGCTCAGAGAGTGGGAGGCGGCGGAGCGCGGAAGCTCCATTGGCGGCGGGCGCGCGGGTCGCGATTCGCAGTCCGGATGGAGCTAGACTGCGGCCGGGGCGTGGTTGAGGGGTGATTCGATTTGACTCCCGGTGAGGGCGTTGCTATACTGCCGCGAGGAGGTCGGAGGGCTAGACCTAATTGGTAAGGCAGCGGTCTTGAAAACCGCCGGGCTTACGCCCTTGGGGGTTCGAGTCCCTCGCCCTCCGCCATTCTGTGTCTTTGAGAGCCGTTTTCGATCGGAGAGGTGCCCGAGTGGCTGAAGGGAGCTGCCTGCTAAGCAGTTGTACGGGTAACTGTACCGAGGGTTCGAATCCCTCCCTCTCCGCCATACATCAGGAGCGCCCATAGCTCAATTGGATAGAGCGTCTGGCTACGGACCAGAAGGTTGGGGGTTCGAGTCCTCCTGGGCGTACCAAGAGCGCCTCCTCTCCGCCGGGAGAGGGGGCGCATCCTACGTGCGCGTGGGGCAGTCCGTACGAGGCCGGAGGCCCCGGAATCCGCAAGTCCGCCTGCCGGACCCCGTTTAGGTATTGCGCCGCGCGGCGGCGTCTGCTATCAGGTGGTTGAAGGGAAGGACGGTGGAAACCGAAACAGGGGAGGACCAACGATGAAGACGCTGCGTCCATTCGTTCTGCTCGTGTTGATCGGAGTCGTCGCTCTCGTGCTGTCCGGGTGCTCGGAGTCGAACAGCGCCGACGGAGCGCCGACCGCCGACGAGCTGTTCTCGCAGGGGGTGACGTACCTGGAGGATGCGATGGCCGACACGGACCTGGACCAGCCGCCCTGGGAATGGGACGTTGACATGGCGGAGGCCAACGCCTACTTCGAGGATGCGCTGGACCTCGATCCGGACCATTGCGGAGCGCTGCTACTCGCGGCGATAACGAGGCTCGCGCTCGTGTTCCAGGACCCGGATCTCGCGGACATCGTTGAGGGGCTGTTTCCCGATGATGGACGCGGTCCGGACGGCCCAGGTACGTTCCTCTTCCGCGCGCTGCGGAAACCCGATGTCTACTCCGTGGCAAGACGTCTGATGGCGTCCGGCAGGGACGAGCTTCCTTTCTCCGAGCTGCAGGACTTCATCGAGGCCGAGGTTCTCCCGGCTCTGGATTACGCCGACGGCAATCTGGCGCAGTTCGAGGACCAGGACTGTATCGTGCTGCTCTATATCGAGGTGGAGGCGAAGCGCGAGGCGGTCGAGATAGAGATCGACGTTTCGGACGTCTACCTCATGCACGCGCCGCTCGACGTGCTTCAGGCGATGCTCTACATGACGGTGAGTTACGACGTGGACACCGAGGCGGGTCAGAGCCTTGAGGAACTCATCGACGAGGATCCTGATTTCCTCAGTCTGAGACCAGGGGATCACATGGCGTCCGCCTACGCGGAGCTCTTCGAGATGGGAGACCATCTGAGCGACGGCGCCTGGTCTCTGGCGAACGAGTCCGACCCACAGGACACGGACCTCTTCACGAACAGCGACGACGACGGATGGATCCCGCTCGGGGCGGGCTTCGCCGACACCCTGTCTTCGATCGCGGAGGAGATACACGACGCTCTGCTGTACGGGTTGAGCTTCAACCCGGCGGAGGACACGGGTGAGCCCGGCGCGCCGGACATCGACATACTTGTCGATCTTGAGGAGCTCTTCACTGACCCACTCGACCCGGTAACGGACTACTTCCCGGCACACACCTGGCTGGACTCGATGAACATGAACGTCACGGATCCCATCGACTTCCCGGACCCGACCTTCAGCGACATCACGCCGGGAATGACCGACAACGACTGGGGCGACATCTTCGACTGGCTCGACGAGTAGTAGCAGGACAGCGGTACTGCCGGGCCGGCGCCGGGCGGAGCTCTGGGCGGCGAATCGGCCAATACGTGCGTTTAGGGACGCGGACATTGCAGTATGTCCGCGTCCTGCGCATTTGGGGCACACGGGCGCCCCGGTCTGGGAAACAGGGCCCCGGAGGGGCCATATCGCGTAGATTGAACCCCACCGGCCCTTGACAATGTGCGCCGGTCACGCAATTCAGGCACGAACTCTGCTTACTTCCGTAGCAGGGTAGTTCCCGAATCGACGAGACACACGACCTGGTGGCTCCTTCGCTGGAGGTTCCGTGCCCATCATCATCCATACGTCCGACGCTCACCTCGGCGCTCCGCTCGGCTGGCTCGGCCCACGAGCCGCGGAGCAGCGCGAGGAACTCAGACGAACCGTGAGCAAGATCGTTGACCTGGTCATCGACCAGCACGCCGACGCGCTGGTGGTCGCGGGCGACCTGTTTCACTCGAACAACCCTTCGGCCGCCACCGTGCGCTTCGTACTGAGGGAGTTCTCGCGACTGACGAGCGAATCGAGGGCGAGCGTGATTCTGCTTCCGGGGTCCCACGATTCCCTCGGTATCGAGTCGGTCTACACGAGCTACCGATCGGAGTTCGGGAGGCTGGAGCGAGTGTCGGTGCTCGGTCTTGATGGCGTCGACTCGGTGGTGGTTGAACACGCGGGACTCAGGATCCATGGCGACCCGCGCTGGAACCAGCGTCTCGATGACAACGCGTCAGGGCTGATGCCGGACCCGGAGTTTGCTTTCAACGTGGCGGTCATGCACTGCTCCGCCGACGACGGTGAGAACGAGGATGGCGGGCCCATATCGGCCGGCGACCTGCCGGCAGGGGACTGGTCCTATTACGCGCTCGGACATCAGCGGTCGTGGCATGAGGTCGAGGGCACGAGCGGCCCGGCCGTCTACCCAGGGTCGCCCGAACTCGTGGCGGTCGAGGGTGGCGGACAGGGCCACGTGGCACGAGTCGAGCTCAGGGCGAGCGGCGCGATCGTGACAAGGGTCCGGGTGGGCGCCAGAAGCGTCATCGAAGCAAGGGTGGAGGTGACGGGCGCATCCGACTCCTTCTCGATCTCGCAGCGCGTTCGCCAGCAGGCGCTGTCGAATCCGAACGCCGTGCTTCGCCTGGTGCTGACCGGACTGACCTCAGCGGAGTCCGGGATCGACGACGGGGACCTCATTGAGGAGCTGTCGAACGACTACTTCTTCGTCTGCCCTCCGGTCAGGGATTACCACGTTAAGGTCAGCGACCAGGATCTGGCACAACTGCCTGAGCGTCTCGTCGTGGGGAGATTCGCAAGGCACATGAAATCGAGACTCGAGGAGACTGAGAGCGAGGAGGAGCGCCAGGAGATCGAGGACGCGCTCCAGCTCGGCGTCGCGCTCCTCCAGGGAAAGGACGTCATAGGATGAGAATCCGACGCCTGAGACTGGTCAACTTCAAGCGCTTCGCCGATCATGAGATCGTGCTGGAGCCTGGGCTCAATCTCATCGTTGGGCCGAACGAGTCTGGGAAGAGCAGCATCGCCGAGGCTCTTTCGACGGTGCTGTTCGCCGACCCGGCCTCCAGGGCGGATTCCGTGAGGTCTCTCGAGCGGTGGGGCGGCACCGGCGGGATGCGGCTCGAACTCGACTTCGAGCAGGGCACGGACAGCTACAGGCTTACCAAGGACTTCGGCTCCGGTCTGGCGGAGCTGGCCCGACGCACCGAGGGTGACGTCATCGCGGACCGCGCGGAGATCGACCAGGTCATCGCCAGACTGGTGGGCTTCGAAACGCGGGAGGCCTTCGAATCGATCGCCTCGGTGTATCAGGACGACCTCGCCTCGCTCGGGGGACGGGGCGGAGAGGCCCGCCGCGGCGCCCTCGTGCCGCTGATCGAGCGGAAGATGACCAGCTCGAGTGGCAGGGTGGACGCCACCCGTGTTGTCGACACCATCGGAAAGCGTATGGAGCGCCTGAGGGTGGGAACGGACCGCCCGGCGAAGCATCCGGGTCCGCTCAAACGGCTGCTTGATCGCCGGGACGAGCTGCAGCCGAGAGCCGCCGTCATCCGGAAGCGCTGGGACGAGACGCAGAGGATCAGGAGTGAGCTCGCGCGGACCACGGAGGAAGTGGGGGTAGCCGCGAAGGAACTCGCGTATCTCGACGAGACCTTTCTCAATGAAGAGACCAGAAGAGGGCAGCAGGAGGAGCTTGGGCGCCTGAGAACCGCGTTCGATGAGCGTGCCGCCAAGATCGGCCGCATCCGGAAGCTACGCGGCGACGTGGCGGACGCCTGGGACGCTCTGGTTCAGGGGTCGCGTGAGCAGGAGAAGGAGGCGATCTCCGCCAAGGCCGCTCTGGACGCCCTGGACGACAGGGTCGTGACGCTGAAGAGTCTCGTTCCTGGGGAGAAAAGCCCGCAGGAGCTGAAGCCGGGTGTCCCGGTCGCGATCGTTGGCGCGGCCGCTATCGCTTCGATCGCCGTCCCGTTGCTCGTGGAGATGGGAGAGATGGTCAAGTGGGGTCTAATCGCGGGTGGCGTCGGGCTGGGCGCGTGGGGGTTCTTCCTGCTGCGCAAGGCCGCGCGCATATGGAGCGCCGCGCAGGAGATAAGGGGCGTCCTCCAGGAGAGGAGGAAGCGCGAGACGGTACTGAGCGCGGCGCTTCTGAAACTCGGCATACGCACCTACGGGGGCCTGGAGGAATACGCGGCGGCGCAGGACGAGGCCAGGCGCAACGTCGATGTCTGGAACGCGACGCTCTACGAGGTCTGCGAGGGAACCGATCCCGAGTCTGTGGAGAGGGAACTTCAGACCGAGACTGCTTCTCTCGAGAGTCGCATCCTCGAGATGGAGGGTGGCGCGCGCGCGGCCGCCGCAAGCGGTTCGGTGGTGACGGCTGTCGACGTCTCGAAGCTCCGCGCCGAGCGCGAGGAACTATCGGATCGTGTGAACGAGCTCAGTGACAGCATCAAGCATCGTGAGGCTCAGCTCGAGAGCATGGAGGTCGACGAGACACTGCCGGACATCGAGGCGGAGATAGAGCACGTGACGAGCGAGATCGCCGGCATCGAACGGCACATCAGGATACTCGGACTCACGAGAGATTCCCTGATGAAGGCCATGGCGAGCGCCAACGAAGAGGCCGCCACCGTGCTCGAACCGATTGTCAATCGTGTGCTCTCACGGTCAACGCTGGGACGCTACTCGCGAGTGATAATGGCTGACGACCTCGATCTTTCTGTTTCGACGCCGTCGGGCACACCGTCCGCACCGGTCAGTCTGAGGCCGACGAATCTCAGCAAGGGGACGCTTGACCAGCTGTATTTTGCTGTCCGGTTCGCGCTCCTGGAATTCCTTTCCCCCGGAGACGGCTCACCGCTTATACTCGACGATGCGCTCGTGCACTGGGATCCCAACAGACGCTCCGCGACGTTGGAGCTTCTGGACGAGATCTCGGAGAAGAGGCAGATTCTGCTCTTCACCTGCGAGGGCTACGGGAGCGAGTTCGCCGATTCGCTCGTGTTGCTCCCAGGGGCGTAGAGTCGAGCGCGCTCGACCCACTCAGTTCGCACGCGGCACGGACGCTTCCGTACACCGGAGGCGGGGGCGCGTGCGTACACCCGTGCGTACACCATGGGAGCGCGCATGAGGCGTGAACGTTGTTCTCAGTGCGGGGCACGGTTCGAGGTCAAGCGGCCCGGCGGACGAGGACGTTCCCCGACCGCCGTTCTGGCCTGGACGGCCATCTTACTCCTCGTTGCCTGGGGTCTTCTCAGGTCTTTCGACTACAGCACCGTTCGCGTGTCCGTCTACGCGGGTGTCGCCCGAGGCGTCGAGGCGTTCCTGCACCCGGCGTGGGCCGCGATCCTGGTCCTGCTCGCGGTGTGTCTCTTCCTGGTATCCAGAAGACGTGCGACACCGCCGGCGGTTGCGGCCGCCGTTGCTCCCGCCGTGCAGCTCAGGGCCGAGCCGCCCGGGATGATCTCGGTCGTGGTCGAAGGGTCCAGGGACGCCGTGGCGGGGGATCGCGTGGTCGAACGGGATCTCGCCGCCGAGGAGCGCGTCGTCGAGGCCTTCCACGCGCTCGCGCGGAGGACCGCGGCCTTCACGGGGATCGGAGGCGGCGGCGGGTGGAGCGGCGCGCAAATTGAAGATGCCCGAAGAGAGATCTATGCTCTGGGGGTGACGATAGGGAACGAACTCCTCGGAGGCTCGAGCCGGGTAGCTGACTGCCTGATCGACCTGCCCGGCGATCACTTGCAGCTCGGCGTCCAGCGGGAGCTGTCCGGCATTCCCTGGGAACTGATGGTCGCACGCAGGGGAGGGGATCACCTCTGGCAGCTCTTTTCGGTCACACGACAGCTGCGAGACGTGGCGGGAGTGAGGCCGGCCCCGCCGAGGTCGAGCCGGCCGTGCCGCCTTCTCCTTCTGGCCAACCTGGAGGCCGGCGTTCCGGGCAGGGACCTTCCCGCCGCGGAGCGTGAAGCCGCCGACATCCTCGAACTCGGTGCTACAAGACCTGATCTCATGCGGGTCGTGAGGAAGTCTCCGCGATCGTTCGCTGAACTGCGCGGACTGGTGGAGGAGGGGTTCGATGTCATCCACTTCGCCGGTCACACGGGTTCTTCAGAAGGACTCGAGCGCGGATGGGTGCTCGCCAACGGCGTTCCGGTCAGTCCCGGAGAGCTCTTCGCGGGCGGTGCGCCGGCGCCGACACTGGTGTTTGCGAACGCTTGCAGCTCCAACCCGCGCGGGGGAGGGGAGAACGTCGCGGACGCGGCCCGCGCCCTGATGCTGGCCGGGGTACCCGCATACATGTGCACACTTGCCGAACTGCACGACAGCGGCAGCGCGGCCTTCAGCTCGTCGTTCTACAGAGCGGTCCTCAAGGGAGCAACGCTCGGTAGAGCGATCACCGCGGCAAGGACCGCGCTTCTTGGCCGACATCCGGTCACCTGGGCCAACTACGTGCTGTACGGCGACCCCGCACTCAGCTTGTGCGGAGCGCCCGACACGAACATCCCCGCGAAGAATCCCGGCCTCGGGAGCGACTGACGAGAGGAAGGAAACGGACCGGATTGACGGCTCGAGACGGCACTGATCCGCGGGTCAACCGAATGATAGACAGGCTGTGCTCGGGGGACTCCGACGTGTGGTCGGAGTTCATCGAGCGATACAGACGCCTCATCTACAGCGCCATCCATCGCGCCAACGGGCGATTCGGTGCGGAGTGGGACGAGACCGTGCTGGACGAGCTGTTCGAGGACGCGGTCTACAAGCTTCTGAGACAGAACGGTCGTGCTCTGAGGTCGTGGAAGGGCAAGTGTAAGCTGGAGACCTGGATCTACCGCATCGCCAGGAACGCCTGCATCGACCGGATGCGGAAGGACGGCCGGCGCGGCGAGGTGGCGGAGCTCGAGGAGGGATCCCGCGGCGTTCCTCGATTGGGACAGGATGACGGATCCAGGGCGACGAACACCGATCTCCGGATATCTCTCGAGCAGGCGATCGACCGGTCCCTCAGCGATCGCGAGGCGCTTGCGGTCAAGCTCATCTACTTCGAGGGGTTCACGTATCGGGAGGTCGCGGACCGGCTCGGGACGACCGTCGGTGCGATGAGTGGACTGGTCTTCCGTGCCCTCGCGAAGCTGCGATCTGACGGTGGCGTCGCGCGCCACTGGGAGGAGGCGTAGGAGCAGCATGAACGAGACGTGTCCCGGCAGGGAAACGCTACTGCTCCATACGGAGGGTGAGCTGAGTGGTCGGGAGGCCGACGACGTCTCCGAGCACGTGGCGCGTTGCCCCGACTGTGAAGAGGCGGTGTCGAGATTGCGCGTCCTGACGGCCGCACTGCGGCGGGCGGGTGAGCCCGAGGGTCGCTCGCGCGCGGCGGACCCGGACGCCCCACTCGGCTCGCTGTTCTCCGGGGAATGCCCGGGCGCCGAGGCGATCGCCGGGTACGCCGACGGCTCGCTGGAAACCGGAGCGGCCGCAGAGGTCGAGAAGCACCTTGTCTCATGTGGCGCGTGCCTGTCTGAGGTCGCCGATCTCTGGTCCATGTCCGGACCGGCCGAGCACGATGCGCCTGACAGTGCGGTCGCGGCCGTGCTCGCGCGCCTCGGAAACGAGTCCCGTACGGCGGTGCTCCGATGGGCGGAGCGCTCGATCGAGTTGGTCCGCGACTTCGCGTCGGGCCTGGCCGACGACGTCAGCCGCGGTCTGGTGCTCGGCCCTGCGCCGGCCGCTGCGGTCAGCAGGTCGTCGGGTCAGGAGGTGAGGCTTCACTGGAGTGGCGGTGGAGGAGCCGTCCTCGAGGGCATCGCGCGGGCTGAGCGAGGAGGCGTATCGCTGACTGGGCGCGTGACGGTCGGAGGCGCTCCAGGCGCGTCGACGTCGGCCGCGCTGTCCTCGGCCGCGGTCAGGAAGGGGCCGGAGTCGTTGGACGCGGACGGACGCTTCGGTCCGTGGCCTCTGTCGTACGGAACGAACCTGCTGCGCCTGACAGGGCTGCCTCCGGAGGCGCGTGGTGCGGAGGAGCTTGTCATCCAGGTGGACGTGGCCGAGGACGGCGAGGAGTAGCTCGTCCCGGCCTTCGTGCCGCCGGCAACGCGACGGGTGTCGGCGGTGAGGATGCCCGAACCACGCCACAGCGAGCACATGTTGACACGCGGGGCCCCGTGGGGGTCCCGTTCCTGTCTTCCTGCTCTGTCGGGCGGTGATGGGGCCTTGGTTCAGGGGTGGGCGCGGGGCTTCGCAGCGCAGCGCTGTCGACAAGCAGGAATCGCTCCCAGGGCGCCTGGAACAGCCTCTGAGAGCCGCTCCGCATGGCACAGGTCTTGCAATTGACTCGTTTCACTGGGCTTTCGGCACCCCTTTGAACGGGTGCCAGGGCGCCGGAGGGTATCATATCCGCCTGAGGGCGCGATTCTTGCGGTTGATGGGAGGTGCCCGGGTAGCCGGCCGGATGGCGCGCCGGTAGCCTGTTCTCGCACGCCGCTGGGGGTTGCAGGATGCACGTGAAGAGGATGAAGACGAGCTGGACGGAGGTGCGGGACTCCAGGACGATACGGGTCTGGGGCTTCACGTGTGCTGCGGTCGCGATGCTCATTCTGGCCGGGTTCCGCATGGACCCGATGATGTGGGGGGCGGTCGGGATAATGAGTGCGCTGGGCATAGCCACGAGCCTCTTCTCGTTCCAGGTGGATGAGAAGACCACCGTCACGTTCGGACCCGCCGTCTTCATGGGCACAATAGCGCTCT
>JBDRFG010000058.1:0-3247 GCA_043819135.1 Candidatus Eiseniibacteriota bacterium
GAGGTCGGCCCGGCGAAGCGTCCAGAGGATGAGCCACCGTCGCAGCGCAGAATACTCGAAGAAATCCGTACCGCCAAACTTCCGGACGACGAGCGGGGCCGAGTGCAGCCGTGCCGCCAGAGCAACGGGGGGCCCGATCACGTGCAGGCCACTGGTCGAGACGTGCAGGGTCACGACGTCCCGCTCGCGCGCCTCCCTGTCGACCGCAGCGATCAACCGGAAGAACTCGAACACGCCGGCGAGCCCTCGTCCGCGCACCCGCCCCGTATCGACAACTCCCACCGACACGTCCTCGCGCTCGCCCAGTCGCCTGACCAGCCGTTCGAACAACACGGTCGTCCCACCGACGGGCGGGGGAAGGGGACCCGCTAGGAGGACGTGGAGCGACATGGCATCTCCTCCGCTTGATCCGAGTTCTCGGGAGTGAGCGGAATGTGCTCTGATATCCCGTGGATGGTCCGGGCCGCGCTCGCTCTCCACGTGTACTCTCTGCAGACCAGCTCGCGTCCTCGCCTCCCCACCTCGTCGCCCTCCGCGGGGTCCGCGATCAGGCGATTGATGCATGATGCCAGCGCATGACGGTCCCCGGGCGCAAAAAGGAACGCGTGCTCTCGGTCGACGACGACCTCACGGATGTTGGGTAGGTCCGGCAGCACCGCCGGGCGCCCGGAGGCAAGATACTCGAACAGCTTCAACGGTGACCCGTAGTCCGCCGTGTTCGGGAGGACCAGAACCCGGGCGCGTCGCATCAACTCCCCGACCTCACCGCGGCTCCGCCTCCCGAGGAACGCGATCCTGTCGGCGACTCCCAGCGATGTCGCCCGCGTGCGCAGCGCCTCGGAATCCCCCTCGCCAACCAGCAGAAGCCGCTCGTCTGTCCATTCTGCGATCTCGCCGTACGCGTCGAGCAGTAGCTCTACCCTGTGCCAGCTCTTGAAGTGCCCGACGTAGACGATGCCGGACGTTTCTTGATCCACTGCCGGTACGTCGTGCACATCACACTCAATGCCGTTGTGAACGGCGACGACCCTGGATGGATCGAAACCTCGCTCGAGCATCCGCTCGCGCAGGACCCCAGAGACTGCTATGAGGACGTCGGCCTTCTTGAGGGCCGTTGTCTCGAGCCGGCGGGCAAGTCGCAACAGCCAAGCCGGTGACCGCGAGAACCTGTGCGGCTCCTCATAGAGCGTCGCGTTGACCTCGACGACGAACGGCCTCCGCACGAGCCGCAGTAGAAAATAGGCCGGGGTCATGTCGTGGTAGTGCCTGATGTACGGAACGAGGTCGGTGCGCAGACAGGACGCGGCCACGACCCACGGGAGCAGCAGCTCCGAGGCAACCCTCGCCGCGGGACCGATGACGAGCAGGCGTTCACACTGCAGCAGACGTTCGAGAACTCCGTACCGCGCAAGGACCACGCGATACCCCAACGAGCGGATCGCACCTTCTGTGCCGGCAAGATGGATCCAGGGCCCGGCCAACTCATCGAGGGTCAGCGAGGGGTGCGGGACCATGCAAAGACCGTGCCTGCGCTGAAAGGCCATGAGCTCCTTAGCGGAACGGCGGGCTCGTCACACGGTGATCGGGGCAGTTGTGGCAGTCGCCCCGACTGCTGGTTGGGAACCACGCAGGGTTCCGGCGGCCAGCGCCACCATGATCGCTCCCGATATCGGTATTAGGTCGTTCGTGGACAGATCGCCACTCACCTGCGCGGTGACCACGGCGAACACGTAGAGAGCCACGGCGGTCGCGATGAGCCCCCTGACTTGTGGATGCCCATTCGCCTTGTCCGACGTCGCGAACCGTCTGATCATCACGAGCGGCGCCGCGAGAATGCCGATGAGAACGGCCAGTCCCACGATGCCGACCTCGTACAGAGCCTCAAGGAAGATGTTGTGGGGATACTCCGTGACATCCGCGCTCCTGACCAGATAAGAGAAGTCCCCCGTCCCGTGACCCACGAGCATTTCCACGGGCGTGCCGCTTGCGAAGCCGTCGAACGCCGTCTTCCACGAATCGAGTCGCCTCCCGAATGAGGCGGGCCCCGTCCGGAGCAACCGGCTGTGTGCCATGTGGTCCGGGTCGGCGTTCACCAGAGCGAAGACGAACAGCGCAACCAGCAGAGAGAGAGAGCCGAGCGCAACGACACGGCCCCATCTGCTCGCGCGTAGAGCGCCGAAAACGCCCACGGCGACAATGGTGCCGGCGACCGGGCCCTTGGATCCGGTCGCGACCAGGTATCCGAACGCGAGCGGCAGTATGGGTATCGCGAGAAGCGAGAACCGTCCGATCGGCCTATCTGACAAGAACCAGAGAAGCACGATCATCGAGACACTCATCACCCGTCCCAGGCTGAGGGGATTCTGGTTCCCCGCGAGCGCCAGGCGGAAGAATATGTTGGCCGCCGACAGGATGTCGAGGGGACTCCCTTCGAAGAACCACATAAGCAGCACGTACGTGACGCCACCCAACCCCATGCCTATCATGAGGGACGCGACATGGCGGTGAGTGGTGAACACGTTGAAGAACGCAATGCCGAACACGACCCAGTAGAGCAGAACGAGCAGCGCCTTGTAGCTTCCATGAACAGGCGACCTGGTGTGAAGAATGCCGATGACCAGCAGGATGAACAGGGCGACGGACAGCTTGTGGAAGGAGGTGAGGCGGCGCAACCTCCGCGTCGAGACCGCAGACACAACGAAGAAGCCCAGAAGCAGCAGAGTTGGCGCAGAGCGTATCAGCGGGATACCGTAGGCCGCAGAGAGCGCGGTCCCTACCACGAGCATGAACCCGAGGATGCCCGCGATCACGGTACTGAGGTTCTCGCGGAGATCATGCCCCGAACTCAAGGCTCGCCCCTGGTTCCGTCGGAGACAGCGAGGCGATGGTCCCGCGAGCCCGCCCACATGACCGCGCCCGATGCTGCGAGAACACCCAGGAAGAACGAGGTCACGACAATCAGCTTCCGCTTCGGTCTCTCGCGCTGCTCCGGCGGCACCGCGGGATCGAGTACTCTGAAGCCGTACTCCTCCTTAACGTTCGCGACCATGATCTTCTGCATCTGCGATTCGATCAGGCGGTAGATAGCTTCCCGGATCTCCGCGACGCCGGTCCTCTCGAGCTCTCTCGTGAGGAACTCGAGACTCTGCTCGCCTTCCCTGACGGCGCTGTCCTGGAGGTGTTCGTTGACGCGCTCGACCATCGTGTTGGCCCACCGAGCGGCGACCTCGGGGTCAGTCCACTCTAT
>JBDRFG010000059.1:0-4129 GCA_043819135.1 Candidatus Eiseniibacteriota bacterium
CCGCCATGCGCCAGAATCCGGAAATCAAGTCAGGACACAGGCTTCTCGCTCCAGACATCGCCATGAGAACGGCCCACACATGCCCGTTCAACGGCGTACTTTACCTATTGACGGAACGAGGCCTCATAAGAGTTAGGTGGCAGGGGCCAGCTCCGTCGACGATTGGAGCAGGCTCCGTACTACTCACTCCCTTCGGTCCATCCAAGGGAATACGTACGCCAGAGAAACAGCGCCGTGTATCCAAGTGCATTGAGTACCAGCGCGGTGTTTAGCACCACGAGCAACGTGGGTACAGCTGCCCCGGCAACCCATGGAGCGAGCACGGTGGCAGAGTCAAGGACAACGTTGACTTGAGCTCCGACCGAGTACGGGATAGACGCACCTGCAACTCCTATGACGAGCAGGTTGACCAAGGTGAACCCAGTTATGCCTTCGAGAACGCTCGTCGTCGGCGTCAAGAGCGCGGATCCCAGCACTTTGGCGCGCCTCAGGGTGAATGTCGCGAAGATTCCAACAACACCGAGAACGGCTGCGAAGACCTGCGCAATCGTACTGAAGAACCAGTGTAGGGTCTCGACCTTCAGAGTACCTGGACCAAGCGGGTAGACGAACAGGGCGGTCAAGAGGAGCGCTCCGGCGACATAGCCGTAGCTTAGCGCCGGCACATTGAGAAACAGGAGATGGTATGTAGACCACAGGCCGTGATGCAGCCTGAGGACCGCTCCAAGTACCCATATCGGCTGATCGAATCTGACGCCCACATAGAGCATTGCGGCGACGCACAGGATGTCGAAGGGGAAACCCCTAGCCTGCTCCTTGAGGGCCACTGTGCGAGAAGCTAGGAAGGCCTCACCCACCAGGAGCGCGTGGAACAGCACCAGAACGGACGCGACAGCCATGGCGGTCGCCAGCCCGATGACCAGTTGGCTCCTATGAGACGTTCCGAGCAGGGCCACTCCGAACACAGTCACTCCCGACACGACCAAGAAGTGCAGTATGATCTGCCACTCGGACTCGCGCTTTCTCCTGTACTCGCCGCTAATCAGTGGTCCCATCTTGTGGAATACCAAGGCAAGGAGGATGTTCATGGCAGGCGTAGCCATGATCATCAGCCACAGGGCAAGCGGGCTAATCGACGCCCCCCAGAACCGTGCCGTTACTGCGGCCAAAGGTGCCACCAATCTCCCCTCCAAGTGCCCTGCCACCTAACGCCTCCCGTATCACCCGCGAGCGTCAAGGTTGGCGCGACGGGTGCGTATGCAGCCGGCGTGACAGCCAAGCTCGTCGGGTGCATACACCAGTTAGGCTTCTGACATCGGCTCAACCTCTGAGGCAAGCTCCTCCTCCTCGGGCGTGAGGTGCCGCGACAGGTCGTCCAGATAGGCGCGAGCCAGCTCGACCTGACGTGCGAACTCGCCGGGAGAAGCGGAGCTGACGAATGTCTCGAAGTCTCGAATCGCCGCTAGGTGATCGCCCTTGACCTTCCAGTTGATCAGGCCTAGGCAGAAGTATAGCTGGAACTTGCCGGGTTCCTCCGCAAGAGCCCAGCAGATTGAGTCCTCCAGCTCTTCAAGAAACTCGGCAGGCATGCCGTGTCGTACGGCACGCCTGTAGATCTTATGCGCCTCCTCAAGCTCTCCCTCGTAAGCGAGAAGAAAGGCGAGGCTGTACCTCCAGAGTGGACGCGTGGCAGTCTTGCACTTCATAATCTCCTTCTTCGCTCCTGGGACGTCGCCACGTAGCGCGAACAGGAGAATGGCGCGCAGTCCATTGGTTTCTACGCTACCGGGAGCAATTCGAGCAAGCGCGGTGAGGTGTGGTTCCATCTGCTTCAGATCCTCGGGAGCCCGGCTGCTCCGCCACCGTTGATAGTGCATTCGCGCGAGGGAGAGATGGACCTCCGCAATCCTGTGCGTGATTCGCTGCCTGATTGCGACGCCGGGCGGAGAGGATTCCCTCCGCGACTCGAGTCTGGCTTGAAGCTCAGTGAACAGCGAGAGAGCGTAGTCAAGATCCCCGAAGACATGGGCGGCGATTCCGATGATGTATCGCGCAACAAGGTCGATTTCCCGTGAAGTAACCTCGAACAGCGTATCATCAGGGGAAACCCGAGGTCGTTTCAGCAGTTCCACGAACTCAGAGGACAGCGCACGCTTCATGCTATCGGGAATGGGTCCGTGAAATACCACAGCGTCCAAGTCAAGTATGTGCGTCTGTTGACCTCCGATGCGGCGTTCCCTCGCTCGCCCGTGGACAATGAAGAGGCACCGGGCCTTGAGCATGAGCCTCGCGGCATCCTTATGTGATCTAATCATCGAGGCGTAGTGCTGCGGGAACTCAACTAGCGCGAATCTGCCCTGTGGATTGCTGTCTCCTAGGAGCCTTGAGAGCTGGCCAACAAGATCCTCGCGGACGAGTTCTCTCTCCTTCCTAGATGTGGCCACGACTGCCACAGCTAGGCCAGTTCCACCTCGCGGTGCTCGCGGAAGCCGCGTACTCAACGTCCAGATGACCAGCGCAGCAACGAGGAGTACCGTTAGCAGAATCGCCTGCGAACGCGTGACGCTCGTAAGATCCAACTCGAGCACTGCTAGGGTAATCACCAGCCACAGCCACAACAGTGTGCCTGGGCGATGCCAGTAATCCCTTGCCTGTCGGACGAGACCCATGATCTCAAGCTCAACCAAAGCGTACCAGTCTCCCTCTCTTCAGAAGATGTCAGAAGCCTAACGCCCCGCGAATCAGCCGCGAGCGCCAATCTGGCGCGACGGGTGCGTCTGGCGCGAAAGCGCCAGGTGCAGTCGGCGCGACAGACCAGCTCGTCGGCTGCATTCGCTCGTTAGCTGGCCTCCCTTGCGGCGCTCCTAATCAGCGCGAGCAGCCGTGTGGTCTTCTCGAACAACTCGTCGAACGTCACTATTTCTACCCCTTTGAACTGACGCCGGAAGAGCTCAAAGGAGCGCCGTTTGCCGAGAGTGTCCAACTGCTGCTCGGCGTTGCCAATCAGCACGAGGCATGGGGGCTCGCAGGACTCTATGTCCTCTTCGAGGTCGCGCGCGAGAGCATCGACCCTCTGAGTGAAGGTGCGCCGATAATCGAGAACCTGCATGACGGCGCCGCTCAGATCGTTCGAGGGTCGGAAGATCCCAGAGCGATATTCGCTGCCCAGCAAGTCCGTGCACGGGGTCTTTATCTCAATGAGAACAGCGTTCTTGGTAAGACCGTTCTTCGCTAGGTAGTCCGCGATGCGGCCATTCTTGTTATCAAGTGTCTTGCCGCCGACGTACGCTTTGTCCTTCCTTAGGACTACCGGAAACGCGAAGAGCTGCTCCAAGAGGATCGCGTTCTCCAGTAGTGTCTCCTGCCAGAAGTCCTCGTCGTCGTTCGTGAGGTTGTCACCCCAGATCTGCTCAGCGTCGGCGAGAGCGCGTAGGCCTGTCGCCAAGGAGAGCCCCGCAAGAACCTCTGGCTCAAGCTGCTCAAGGGCGGTGAGAACGTCATCAAGGTCCGGCCTGGCTACCGCCCACTTAACAAGGCGTCCGAGTGCTTCTGCCCCCAGTTCCTTGACCCCGGTGATGTCGTCGTCCGAGACGCCGGCCAGACGACGGAGGCTGTCCCCTGCTGAGACGAACATCCTCTCTCCCCTAGGGACTCCGTACTGCGAGTGAACAGCGTATAGGTCTGACAGCCCGACAAAGAGCTTGTGTACTTCGCCGGAGTGGAGAGGAAGCTGGACGCCCTCGTCCTTCTTGATGTTCGTGAGTGTGCTCTCTTTGATATCCACCCACTCGCCATCCGACCCCTTGCGCTGGTAGACGAACGTCCCCTTGACGGCCGCCTCGGGCTTCTTCCGGTTCTCCACCAGCATCGGGTAGAATAGGAGACGCACGGTCGGCAAGTCGCGTAGTAGAATCGCGTCGGCGTCGGCAGTCACGTGGGACGTCGATTTCGTCTTTATCGCACTCATCGAATCCTCTCAGGAGGCCAGCTAACGCCCCGCGAATAACCCGCGCCAGGCACTGGCGCGACAAGTGCCGCCGCCGAAGGCGGCCCCCTTGCAGTTGACGTGACAGGGCCGTGAGCGACGCCGCAAGGCGGTGCTCCGGCCTGTCACGAGGGGTGGTGCGGC
>JBDRFG010000060.1:0-13147 GCA_043819135.1 Candidatus Eiseniibacteriota bacterium
ATGGCGGGTCCGAGCACCGTGCTGTGTATCGCGACGATCGCACGGAGGCCGGCGACCTCGTCGAACGCGAAGCTCACCTGCTCGTGCTCGGCCTGCTCCAGAGCCTTGAAGACTTCCATTGAGACCTCCAGCCGGGGCGCCATGTCGGCGCCGGCGCGGCATCGGCTTCGGCTACTCCTTGACCCAGCTCGCGGGACGCTTCTCGAAGAACGCGGTGATGCCCTCACGGGCCTCACCGCTGGCGAAGCAGAGCCCGAACGCGTCGGACTCGTGGGTGCCTCCGGCGTCCACATCGGTGCTCGTACCCTTGTTGACGCACGCCTTCACAAGCCCTACTGCCGCCGGGCCGTTCTTCGCGATCCGGACAGCCATCTCCCTGGCGGCGTCCATGAGAGCGTCGGGCTCCACGACCTTGTTGACGAGACCCCACGAGAGCGCCGTCTCCGCATCAATGGGGGTGCCCGTGAGGATCATCTCCTTGGCCCGACCGAATCCCACTATCCTCGGAAGGCGCTGAGTGCCGGCAAAACCGGGCACGGCGCCGATGGTGACCTCGGGCTGCCCCATCTTCGCTTTCGTGGACGTCACACGCACGTCGCACGCCATTGCCAGTTCGAGCCCGCCTCCGAGGGCGTAGCCGTTGACGGCTGCGATGACGGGCTTAGGCAGGTTCTCAATTATTGAGAACGTCCGCTGCCCCAGCTGCGAGACGTGCCTGGCCTCCATGCCGTCCTTGGCTTTGAGCTCCGAGATGTCCGCACCCGCTGCGAACGCCTTCCCCGCGCCCGTGACGATGACGACTCTGATGTCGGCGTCTCCGCCAAGCTCCAGCATCGCGTCGCCGATCTCGGTCATGGTCTCGACGTTGATGGCGTTCAGGGCATCCGGACGATTGATGGTGACAACGGCGATCTGCCCTTCCTTCTCAACTGTGAGGTTCTTGAGGTTCATTTCTCCTCCACTTAGGTGCGCGACGCCGACTCGCCCTCGACCGTCTGGGGGTAGGTCTTCGCCACTTCTTCTCCTCTGAGTACTCTCAGGCACCCGAGCGCGAGCGCCTTGAGTTCGTCTTCGCCCGGCACGACGATGACCTTCCCGAGGAAGGCGATCTTCGTCCGGAGTTTCTCTACGATGTATTCGTTGTTGGCCAGGCCCCCGGTGAGCACTATCGCGGCCAGCTCTCCGTCCAGAGCCGCGGCCATGCCACCGATCTCCTTGGCTATCTGGTGGATCATCGCGTCCATGACAAGCCTAGCTTCTTTGTCACCCCGGTCCATGCGCGCCGTCACCTCCACGGCGTCGGTCGTGCCCAGGTAGGCCATCATGCCCCCGCCACCCACGAGCTTCTTCTGTATCTCGGCGGCGGTGAACTCGCCCGAGAAGCACATCTTCACCAGGTCGACCGTCTGCACGTTGCCCGCCCGCTCGGGTGCGAACGGACCCGCGGACAGAGCATTACTCACGTCTGCCATGCACCCCTTCCGGAGCGCGCAGACGCTGATACCACCGCCCAGATGCGCCACCACCAGGTTGACCTCCGCGTGGTCCTTCCCCAACTCGTCCGCGACCATGCGTGCGGTGGCTTTGACGTTGAGCGCGTGGACGAGGCTTGTGCGCGGGATCTCTGGCATGCCGGAGTAGCGTGCCGTGGCGTCCAACTCGTCCACGCAGGGCGGGTCGACTATGAAGGAGGGAATATGGTGGTCCCAGGCGATCCCGAACGCGAGCACGGCGCCCAGGTTCGAGGCGTGCTCGCCACGCACCGCGTCCCGCGCGTCGACTATCATGCGCTGATTGACGCCGTAGGTTCCGCTGACCGTGGGGGCGAATAGCCCCCCGCGCCCGACGACCGCGTCGAGCGAGGAGAGCGCGACGTTCCGGTCCTCCAGGAACTCGAGGATCATCGACTTGCGGTACTCGTACTGGTCCCAGATCCGGTCGAAACGCGAAAGGTCGAGCGGCGTGTGCTGGACGTCTCCCGCGAACGAGCACTCCGAACCGTCGAAGATCGCGAGTTTGGTCGAGGTCGATCCCGGATTCAACACGAGTATCCGTTCGCTCCTCGCGTTATCTGTCTTCTTCTGTGGCATCGTCATCGCTTCCGTCGTCCCGCCGGCCTGTCGTGCGGCCGCCTGGCCCGGTGACTAGTAACCTCGCTCCTTGTACACTTCCCGCGCGACGAGGAACTGCATGATCTCGGCGGTGCCGCCGCCGATGGTCATCAGTCTCGAATCGCGGAAGAGCTGTTCCGTCTTGCAGTCCTTCGTGTAGCCGATGCCGCCCGTGACCTGCAGCGCCTCCGAGCACACCTCCTGCGCGGACACGCAGGCGAACAGCTTGGCCGCCGCGCCCTGCCTCGTGGCGGACACGCCCATGTCGATCTGCCGTGCGGCCTGGAGCGTCAGAAGCCTCGCGGCGTCGATCTTGACCGCCATGTCGGCGATCTTGAAGCTGACGCCCTCGAACGCCCTGATCTGCTTGCCGAACTGCTCGCGCTCCGTCGAGTGCCGTATGGCGAGCTCGAACGCCGCGCGCGCGTACCCGACCGCGCCGGCGGCCAGCGACGTGCGCTCGGTATCGAGTTCGTCCATGAGAATGGTGAACCCCTTGTTCTCCGTACCGAGCATGCTGGACGCCGGGACCCGCGCGTTCTCGATCTTCAGGTGAGCGACCTTGAGGCCACGGAGCCCCATCAGCTCGTAGTCCTTGATGATGCTGAAGCCGGGAGTCGCAGTCTCGAAGATGAAGGCGCTCATGCCCTTCCTTGCCTTGACCGACGGGTCGGTCACGGCAAAGAGCAGCATGTAGTCGGCAACGCTGCCGTTTGTGATGAAGCGCTTCTCGCCGTTGATGACGAACTCGTCGCCGTCGCGGACCGCCGTGGTCTTCATGCCGGCGGTGTCGGAACCGACCTCGGGCTCGGTGATCCCGATGGAGCCGACCTTTTCGCCCGTGACGATGGGAGGCAGATACTTCGCCTTCTGCTCGTCGTTGCCGAACTTGTAGACCGGCGGCGCGAAGTAGACCGAGGTGACGCCCCTGGACACGTCCATCATCGGACACACTGCCGAGATCTCCTCGGCGATGATCGTCTCGTACACCATCCCCAGTCCCGTCCCACCGAACTTCTTGGGTATGAGCGCGCCCATGTAACCGACTTTGCCGAGTTCGAACAGAAGGTCCCGCGGATACTCGGCGGACGCCTCTATCTCTTCGGCCCTTGGGGCGATCACCTTCTCGGCGAAGTCCCTAACCTGCTCGCGGAACGCGTTCTCCTCTGCCGTGTAAAGCACGCTAAGCATGTCGGTTCCTTTCCGTGGATCACTCCTTGGTTTCCGCCGGCGTGATCTCCACCATGACCTCGGTCGTACCGACCGAATCGCCCGCCGCGACGTTGACCTTCTTGACAACGCCGTCCACGGGAGACTTCACGTCGTTTTCCATCTTCATAGCTTCGACAACTACGAGGCTGGTCCCGACCGTCACCTCGTCTCCCTCGACGACCATGACCTTGACCACGTTGCCGGGCATCGGCGCCTTGATGGTCCCGCCTGCGCCGGCTGATGCGCCGGCAGCCACGGCGCTGTCGTCATCACGCGAACCGGTGTCGAACGAGAACTGACGTCCCTCCACCTGCACGTCCACCCCCCCGTCGCGCCGTCCCACGTACACCGTGTGCGAACGCCCGTCGATCACCAGCGACAGGACGCCGCTCCTGACGCGCGTCCAGTCGACGTCGTATGAGGTTCCGTCGACGATGACCTCCGTTCGGGGCGACCTGGCGTCGGTCTTGACCCGTCGCTTCTCGCCGCCTGTGGTGAACTCGAATTCCAAGTTGATCCTCCGAACCTGTCTGCAGTGCCGTGCCCGCGCCGCTTCCGCGGCCGAAGCCGCCACGCCCGCGCCCCTTCCGCGCGCGTGCGCGTCAGCGGCCGCCGCCGGCCCCGACGCGCCAGCTTCCGAGCGTGTCCCAGGGAGACGGCGCCCTCTCGCGCACCGCGCCCCCGGCCGATCCCTCCGTCGAGAGCGAAAGCGCCGCCGCTATGAGCGCCAGGTGCTCGGCCTCTTCAGAGACCGTGCCGCTCGCCCAGTCTGACATGTGCTTCTCGATGAAATCGGTCTGAGTCTCGCCTGCCGCGTAGGCCTCATGGTCGATGATCGCCCAGAGGTATTCGAGGCAGGTGGCGATCCCCAGGATGCTCGTGTCCTTGAGGGCGCGCTTCATGCGCGCCCGCGCGGCGTCCCTGTCGTCTGCGTGGACGATGAGCTTCGACAGGATAGGGTCGTAGTGGACCGGCACCTCCCACCCCTCGTATATGCCGCAGTCGTGGCGAATGCCGGGACCCTGAGGTTCGCGGAACAGCGTGATCTTCCCCGAGCTGGGCAGGAAGTTGTTCCTGGGATCCTCGGCGTAGATGCGGCACTCGATGGCGTGGCCCGTCTGCGAAAGGTCGGCCTGCGTGAACTCGAGCTTTTCACCCGAGGCTATCAGTATCTGCTGACGCACCAGATCGACACCGGTCACCATCTCGGTGACGGGGTGCTCGACCTGGATACGCGCGTTGACCTCCAGGAAGTAGAAGCTGCCGTCCTCGTCGAGGAGGAACTCGACCGTTCCCGCGTTGGTGTACCCGCACGCCTTCGCCGCGCGGACCGCCGTGCTGCCCATGATCGCCCTTAGGTCGTTGTCGACCGCGGGCGACGGCGACTCTTCGACTATCTTCTGGTGCCGCCTCTGTATCGAGCACTCGCGCTCGAACAGGTGGACGCAGTGCCCGTGGGTGTCCGCAAGCACCTGGAACTCGACGTGGCGCGGGCGCTCGATGAGCTTCTCGATATAGACCGTGTCGTCGCCGAACGCGGAGGCCGCGATTCTGCTCGAGGTCTCGATGGCCGCCTCGAGAGACTCCTTCTCGCGCACGACCTGCATGCCCTTCCCCCCGCCGCCCGCGGAGGCCTTGACCAGGACCGGGTATCCCATCTCCGCGGCCTTCGCGTAATACTCGGCCATGTCGGCCCCGCTCGACAGCATGCCGGGAATGATGGGCACGTCCTGCGCGAGCATCGTCTCGCGAGAGCGGATCTTGTCGGCCACGAGCTGCAGAGCGTCCGAGGTCGGGCCGATGAACGTCAGCCCCTCGTCCTCGCAACGCTTGGCGAACCGCCAGTTCTCGGCCAGGAATCCGTAGCCAGGATGGATGCCGTCAGCGCCGACCTCGCGCGCGGCCGCAATGACCGCGTCCATGTTGAGGTAGCTCTCGAGCGCGGGCGCCGGGCCGATGCGTACGGCCTCGTCGGCCTCCAGCACGTGCAGCGAGGCGCGGTCGGCGTCCGAATAGACGACCGCCGCCGGAATGTCCATGTCGCGACACGCCCTGACCACCCGGACGGCGATCTCACCCCTGTTGACTATCAGGATCTTCTTCATCAAGTGGCGACCTTGTAGAGTGTGTGTTGACCTCATCGGCCCGGCGTGCGGGCTGCCTCCCCCGCTCCGCCGGCTATTTCTTCGGTTCGAGCCACGACGGCTTCCGCTTCTCGAGGAACGCCGACATACCCTCCTGCCCCTCGTCCGAGACCCGCACCTCGGCGATCACCCTCGCGGTGTACCCCTTGGCCTCCTCTAGCGGCATGCCGTAGACATTGTCCAGGAGCTCCTTGCAGACGCGCAGGGCCTCCGGACCGCTCGAGATCAGCCGCCTGGTGAAATCGGCCACGCACTCGTCCAGCTCCTCCAGCGAGCAGACGGCGTTGACCAGTCCGAGCCGGAACGCCTTCTCGGCGCTCATGCGCTCGCCGGAGAGGAAGAACTCGCGGCACGCGGCGGGTCCGGCGCGCATCACGACGTACGGCGAGATGCACGCGGGGATCAGACCTATCTTGACCTCGGACAGGCTGATGACCGCCGTGTCGGCCGCTACGACGATGTCGTTCGCCGCCATCAGTCCCGCGCCGCCGCCTATCGCGTAGCCGTTGACTCGCCCCACGGTGGGCTTGGCCAACCTGTGGATGCGCTCCATGACATCGGAGATCTTCATCCCGTCGGCGACATTCTCCTCGAACGTGTAGTTGATGGTGTTCTTCATGTAGTTGAGGTCGGCGCCCGCACAGAACGAGTTGCCTTCCCCCGTCAGGACGACCACCCTGACCGCGGGGTCCGACTCGAACTTCCCGTAGGCGTCGAACAGCTCGTCCAGCATACGATCGTTGAACGCGTTCTTCACAGAAGGTCTTGTCAGCGTGATCGTCGCGACCTGGTCGGCGACCTCGGCTCTGATGGTCTGATAGTTCATGTGCACTGCCTCTCCTGCCGTGTTGTAGCGTCGTGCGCCGCTGCCCTACATCCTGAAGATGCCGTACTTCTGGTCCGGGATCGGTGCGTTGAGCGACATCGCGATCCCCAGGGCCAGTGCCGACCGCGTGTCGAGTGGGTCGAGTATGCCGTCGTCCCACAGCCTGGCGGTCGAGTAGTAGGCCGACGCCTCCTCCTCGTACCTCTCGATGACCGGAGCCTTGAACGCCTCCTGCTCAGCGGTGGTCATCTTGTGACCCTCTTTCGCCGTCTGCCGCATCTTGACGGTCAAGAGCACGTTGGCCGCCTGCTCGCCGCCCATGACGCCGATCTTTGAGTTCGGCCACATCCACAGGAACCGCGGCCCGTAGGCCCGGCCGCACATGCCGTAGTTGCCCGCGCCGTAGCTGCCGCCGACGATGACCGTGAACTTCGGCACGTCAGCGTTCGCGACAGCGTGGACTAGTTTGGCGCCGTGTCTGGCGATGCCGCCGTGCTCGTACTCGCGGCCGACGATGAAGCCGGTGATGTTCTGCAGGAATATGAGCGGTATCTTTCGAGTCGTGCACAGCTCGATGAAGTGCGCTCCCTTCATCGCGCTCTCGGAGAAGAGCACACCGTTGTTCGCCAGTATGCCGACGGGATAGCCCATGATGCGGGCGAAGCCCGTGACGAGCGTCAGGCCGTACAGCTCCTTGAACTCCTGGAAGCGACTGCCGTCGACTAGACGAGCGATGACCTCCCTCATGTCGAACGCCTTCTTGGCTTCGGCCGGGACGATGCCGTAAAGCTCCTCCGGATCGTACGCCGGGTCCTCGGGTTCCTTGACGTCCAGCTCGAACCTCTTCGGCGCCTCAAGTGTCTCGAGGATGTTCCGGGCGATGGCGAGCGCGTGCTCGTCGTTCTGCGCGTAGTGGTCGGCGGTGCCGGAGATGCGGCAGTGCACGTCGGCCCCGCCCAGCTCCTCCGCCGTCACCTCTTCCCCGGTCGCCGCCTTGACGAGCGGCGGTCCCCCGATGAAGATGGTGCCCTGCTCGCGCACGATGACGGTCTCGTCGCTCATCGCGGGCACGTACGCGCCGCCCGCGGTGCACGAACCCATGACGATGGAGACCTGCGGGATGCCCATCGCGGAAAGACGTGCCTGGTTGTAGAAGATGCGCCCGAAGTGGTCGCGGTCGGGGAACGTCCCCGACTGGTGCGGCAGGAAGATGCCGCCGGAGTCGACCAGGTACACGCAGGGCAGCCTGTTCTCCATCGCCACTTCCTGCGCGCGGACGTGCTTCTTGATGGTCATCGGGAAGTACGTCCCGCCCTTGACCGTCGCGTCGTTCGCCACGACCAGCACTTCGCGGCCGTGGACGCGCCCCACCCCCGTCACCACTCCCGCCCCGGGAGCGGCACCGTCGTACATCTCGTACGCGGCCAGAGGGCTGAGCTCGACGAACGGCGTGTTCGGATCGAACAACTTCTCGAGTCGCTCTCGCACCAGAAGCTTGCCGCGCTCCTTGTGCCGCGTCCGCTGCGACTCGGGGCCGCCCAGGCCCGCGGTCTCCAGCCGCCCCCTGAACTCGGAGACCAACTCGAGCATCCGGGCGCGGTTGTCCTTGAACTCCTGGCTCTTCGGATCGACCTTGCTCTCGATTCGGTACATTCCGGGACCTTTCGTGTGGCTGCGGCCAGCGCGGGTATTGCCTGCTGATGCGCCGCGCGCGGGATTCCCCTTGGGCGGCTCTCAGCTCACTTACCTCACTGGAACGAACTTGTATCCGTAGCAGATGATCCCGGCCTCGCCCTCGTCCCGGATCTTCCGGAACTCCAGCTTGACCGGCATTCCGACCTTGAGTTCCTCGAAGTCGCAGTCGGCGATCATCGCCGTCAGACGCACACCGTCATCGAGCTCCGCAACACCGACGGCGTACGGAGTCTGGTCCGAGAACTGGGACGGTCCGACTCTGATGACCGTGTGGGTCAGGAGCTTTCCCTGCTTCGCCATCTCGATCTTCTCGAACTCGCGACCGGCGCAGCTCTTGCACACGACGCGTGGCGGGAAACTGATCTCGCCGCAGCCCTTGCACTTCGCCGCCTCGTACCTGTAACGCTGCGGTATCTCTCTCCAGTATCTTGCTGATGTTGACATCTCAGTACCTCCGGGAGTAAGGGGAATCGTGTCAGTTACGGTTCAGAGCAATGGTCCCGCGATGGGACCCTGCCGCGCACTCGATGGCGCGACGCCTGCGTTGCCGGCTACTCCGATCCTAGAATGTGCACCACGCACGATCCGCCCGTCCCGCCCATGTTCTGAGTCATGCCGATCTTCGCGCCCTTGACCTGGCGCTTGTCGGCCTCACCTCTCAGCTGCTTGGTCACCTCAACGATCTGAGCAATGCCGGTCGCGCCTACGGGATGCCCCTTCGACTTGAGCCCTCCACTGGCGTTGACCGGAATGCGCCCGCCGATCGCGCTCTCGCCGCTCTCGGCACTCGCGCCGCCCTTGCCTCTCTCGAAGAAGCCCAGCGCCTCGATCGCGCAGACCTCCGCGATCGTGAAGCAGTCGTGTACCTCGACGAGGTCGATGTCCGAAGGAGTGAGTCCGGCCTGCTCGTACGCCTGCTCGCCGGCCTTCGCGACCGCGCCGAGCCACGCGAGGTCGTCGCGCGAGTGGAGGGCGATCGTGTCGGTAGCGTGCGCCGAGGCGAGGACCTTCACAGGCTTGTTCTTCGTCAGATCCTTTGCCATCTCGAGCGGACAAATGATGACCGCCGCCGCGCCGTCCGTGATCGGAGAGCAGTCGAGAATGGTCAGAGGATCAGCGATCATGACCGAGTTCAGAACCCTGTCGACCGTCAGCTCGAACGGGTACTGCGCGTGCGGGTTCTTCGACCCGTTCGCATGGTTCTTCACCGAGATCGTCGCGAGCTGCTCGCGCGTCGTGCCGTGGGCGTGCATGTGCGCCACGGCCATCATCGCGTAGAGGCCCGGAAACGTCACGCCGTTGTAGACCTCATACTCCGCGTCGGCCGCCGTAGACAGCGCGAACGTCGCGCCGTCGCCGCCGATGTCGGTCATCTTCTCGACGCCGCCGGCCAGCACCACATCGTGCGCGCCGGACGCCACATCGAACATCGCAGACCTGAAGGCGATACCGCCGGAAGCGCACGCGCTTTCGACCCTGACGCCCGGGATCGGTCCCATGCCCAGGTAGTCCGCAAGGAGCGAACCCAGATGCTCCTGACCGACGAATAGGCCGCTCGACATGCAGCCCACATACAGCGCTTCGACCTTGTCGACTCCTGCGTCCGCGACGGCCTCGAGAGCGCTCTCGACGAAGATGTCCCTGAGGGACTTCTCCCAGAGCTCGCCCCACTTCGTCATCCCGACGCCAATGACAGCTACATCCCTCATGTCGTTTCTCCTGTTAAGCAAGTTCACACGTTCCATATGCCGACGACCAACACGAACGGGCTACTCGCCCTTGCGTATCTTTCCGCGGTACTTCGTGTAGGTGCCGTAGTCGATGTAGACCTTGTGCTCGTCCAGCAGCGCACGCGTGAACGGCGCCTTCCCGCGCATCTTCGGCAGCTCGTCCGTCACCTCATACACGAACCCGTCGCTGCCGGCGCCTGAGCCGTACGAGACCATGAAGATCTTGTCTCCGGGCTTCGCCACATCTAGCGTCGCCGAGAGACCCATCGGTGAACTCCCCGAGTAGGTGTTGCCCAGGGTCGGCGAGAGCCACCCCGGTTCTATCTGCTCCTTCATGAACCCCAGCTGCTGTCCCACTCTCATCGGGAACTTGCCGTTCGGCTGGTGGAAGACGGCGTAGGCGAAGTCCGACGGCTTCATGCCGGTCTTCTCGAGCAGCGCGGTCGCGCAGCCCGTCACGTGCTTGAAGTAGGCGGGCTCGCCGGTGAACCGTCCGGCGTGCCGCGGGTAATGCATGTACTCCCGGCGCCAGAAGTCGGGTGTGTCGGTCATGAACGAGTTGGTCGCGAGCACCTTGGCGATGCCGTCGCCACGGCCGATGATGTAGGCCGCGGCTCCCGCCGCCGCCGAGTACTCCAGAGCGTCGCCGGGCGCGCCCTGCGATGTGTCGGCGCCGATGGCCAGGCCGTACTCGATGTAGCCGGCGTCCACGAGCCCCATGCAGACGAACATGGCCTCGGAGCCCGCCTTGCACGCGAACTCGAAGTCGGCGCAGTGGCAATCCGGCGTAGCGCCTATGGCCTCTGCTACCACGGTCCCGGACGGCTTGACCGCGTACGGGTGCGACTCGGAACCGACGTACACGGCCCCGATCTTCTTCGGGTCGATCCCGCAGCGCTTGAGCGCGCTTCTCGCGGCCTCCACCGACATCGTGATGACGTCCTGATCCGGCGACGGAACGGACTTCTCGCGGAGCATGAGGCCCTTCTTGTAGCTTGGTGCGTCGGCGCCCCAGACCTTGGCGATCTCTTCGACCTTGATCCGGTTTCTGGGAACGTATGCGCCGTAGCCAATGATTCCTGCCATGCAAACCTCTCTTCCCGCCAGCGCGTGTTGCCGTTTGACTTCCGCTAGCACATTATGTTGCGCACCATACGTATGCGACCTACGCGCCTCGCCGCCGCGGCCACGGCGACCCGGTACGGGGTCGTCCCTTCCTTCTTCGCTCTCGTTACGATCCCTGCCACAACGTCATAGACCCGCCGGGCCTCTTCGAGCAGCCGCTCCCTCGGAGCGTCCGCCAGTTCCGGCTCGGTCTGGTAAAGTTCTGCACCGCCGATGACGAAATCGGGCGCATAGAGGATGCCGCGCTCCTTAAGTGCGTCCGCATGCCTCGGCTCCTCAAGGAGGTCGGAGGCGGCGCCGGCTACTATCTTGCACTTGAGCTCCGGGATGGTCTCGTCGTTCAGTATCCGCCCCACGGCGCAGGGCGACAGAACGAAGCAGTCCAGACCCAGGATCTCTTCTGGCCGCACGATCTCGACGCCCGGATGGCGGTCCTGTACCGTCTTCAGCGCGTCGTATCTGATGTCCGTGACGGTGATCCGCGCCTCCTCGCGCGCCAGTTCGTCCACCAGGAGCTGTCCGACGTCACCGACGCCCTGGACCGCGACGTGGACGCCCTTCAGGCTCGAACTCCCGGTCAGTTCCCGGACGCACGCTTTCATCCCCCACAGCACGCCCACCGCCGTTATCTCGTGGCTGCCCTCCATCGGCGCTATGCTCGACGTCTCCCGACGGACGTAGCGGAAGTCCCTGTCGGTCGTGCCGAGTGCCGGGTAGGCGACGAAGAGCCCTTTGAGCCCTTCGATGAACCTGCCGAACGCTCTGAAGTACGCCTCGTCGGTCTCCTGACCTTCCTCGGTCATGAGCACGGCCGCGCCCCCGCCCATGTCGCTGTCGAACGAGGCGCTCTGAAACGTCGATATCTCCGAGAGCCTCAGAGCGTCGACGATCGCGTCCTCCTCGCGCTCGTACTCCATGAGCCTGGTGCCGCCGACCGAGGTCCCGAGCGTTGTGTCGTGGATCGCGATGATGGCCCGGAGCCCGGTGGGCTTGTTCAGGCAGAACACAAGCTGCTCGTGCCCTCTCGTCTTCATCCGATCGAAGATTGTCATGAGCCTTCGAACTCCTTCTTGTCGCACAGCTCCACCATTGTGCCCTGCGTGTCCTTCGGGTGCAGGAATGATATCCGCCCGCCGTGAATGCCCGGCTTCGGCTTGCCCAGGACGCGCACGCCGGCCCCGCCCACCTCGTCGAGGGCCTCGGGAAGGTCCGCTACCTCGAAAGCGACGTGATGGAACCCCGGGCCGCGCTTCTCGAGGAAGTCCGCGATGGCGCCCTCGCCCAGGGGATGGATGATCTCGATCATCATGTCGCCGACCTTCAGGAATGCGGCCTTCACGCCGTGAAGCTCAGACTCTTCTACCTTGAGCACCTCCAGCCCGAGAAGGTTGGCGTAGAAGTCGTACGCGGCGTCGAAGTCCTCGACGACTATCGAGATGTGGTCGACCCGTGTCGCTTTCGCCCTGGTTCCGCTCATACTGCCCTCGTGTGGCGGCGCGCACGCGGCGCCGTTCGTGCTACCAGGCCGTATCGGACGGCCTGTATCGCCCGAAGACGCTCTCGAGCGCCGTCGTCATCTCTCCCAGCGTGGCTCGGTTCCTGGCGCACTCGAGCGCCGCCGCCATCGTCGGTCTTCCCGCTGCCGCGGCGTCCGTGAGCCTCCGGAGCGCTCCCTCGACGGCCGCGGCGTCGCGCCCGGCCCTGAGCTTCGAGAGGGCCGCGAGCTTGTCCCCTCTTATCGCGGGGTCGACCTTCAGAACGTCCATCTTCTCGGGCTCGTCGACCTCGTAGCTGTTCACTCCGACGACCAGCCGCTCACCCTGCTCGATCTCCTGCTGCTGGCGATAGGCGCTCCTGGCGATGGCTCTCTGGAAGTGACCCTTCTCGATGGCGGCCGTCGCCCCGCCCATGCCGTCTATCTTCTCGAGCTCGGCCAGGGCCTCGCTCTCTATCGTGTCGGTCAGCGCCTCGACGTAGTAGGAACCGCCCAGCGGGTCCGCGACGTTCGCGACGCCGCTCTCTTCTGCGAGGACCTGCTGCGTCCGGAGCGCTATGCGCGCGCTCTGCTCGGTCGGAAGCGCCAGCGCTTCGTCGCGCGAGTTCGTGTGCAGCGACTGCGTTCCGCCAAGGACCGCCGCCAGAGCCTGCACTGTCACGCGGACGACGTTGAGCTCCGGCTGCTGCGCGGTCAGGGTGCAGCCGGCCGTCTGCGTGTGGAACCGCATCATCTGCGCGCGCGGCGAGTCGATGCCGAAACGGTCCCTCACGATGCGCGCCCACATCCTGCGGGCCGCCCTGAGCTTC
>JBDRFG010000061.1:0-10918 GCA_043819135.1 Candidatus Eiseniibacteriota bacterium
GCGAAGAGGTTCAAGCGCACTAGCTCTGGCAAGTTCAAGAGAGCCAAGGCTTACGGCGGCCACTTCTTCATCCGCAAGAGTGCACGTCAGAAGAGGAGCCTGAGGAAGGCCGGGTACGTTCATCCGAGCGACCAGTCGCGCGTCGAGCGACTCCTTCCCAAGTAGACAAGACGGCCAAGCAACAGGCGAGGTAAGGAATGTCCAGGGTAAGAGGAGCTCCGTCATCGAGGCGGAGGAGGAAGAAGATACTCAAGGCCGCGAAGGGCTATCGCGGCTCCAGAAGCAAGCTGATACGCACGGCCACGGAGAGCGTGCACAGGGCAGGGCAGTACGCGTATCGCGACCGCAAGAGGCGCAAGGGTGACATGCGCCGTCTGTGGATCATTCGCATCAACGCGGGCGCCCGCATGCACGGACTCTCCTACAGCCAGTTCATGCACGGCCTGAAGGTAGCCAGCGTGGAGGTCGACCGCAAGATGCTGGCCGACATGGCAGTCAACGACATGGACGGTTTCACGAAGCTCGTGACGATCGCCAAGGACGGGCTGGAGTAGCGAGGCAACACGCAGGCGGAGGTGGGTCCCTTGCTGGACCGCTTGAAGGAACTCGGGGACGAGGCCCGGGGCGCGCTTGGGAGCGCGGCGACGGTTTCGGAACTGGAGAACGCGCGCGTAAAGTACCTGGGCCGGAAGAGCGAGCTCAACCAGGCGTCGAGGGGGCTCAAGGACCTCGACCCGAACGAGCGGCGCGCCGTGGGAAGGGCCGTGAACGAGCTCAAGTCCGAGCTGGCGGCGCTTCTCGAGGCTGCGACCGAGAGGCTCGAGTCCGTGGTTGCGTCGCCCGAGGGGCTCGATTTGACGCTGCCGGGCAGGGTGCCGTGGGTGGGAAGGAAGCACCCGTTGACGCGCACGTACGAGCGTCTCGAGTCCATCTTCAGGGGACTGGGGTTCGAGGTGGCGCTCGGTCCGCACATCGAGGACGACTTCCACAACTTCGACGCCCTCAACATCCCCGCGGATCACCCGGCGAGGGACATGCACGACACGTTCTACATCGACAACGAGACGCTGCTTCGCACGCACACGTCGCCGATACAGATCCGCGTGATGCAGTCGCGGAAGCCCCCGATCAGGATCATAGCTCCGGGGCGGGCCTACCGGAACGAGACGCCGGACGCGTCGCACGGCTCCGAGTTCTATCAGCTCGAGGGCCTGTACGTCGACCGTGGCGTCCGCTTCGGTGAGCTCAAAGGTGTTCTCATCAGGTTCATGAGGGAGCTCTACGGCGAGAACGTCGGGCTGAGGTTCAGGGCGGGGTTCTTCCCGTTCACGGAGCCGTCGACCGAGGTCGACCTTGAGTGTCTGGTCTGCCACGGGTCGGGATGCAGCGTCTGCAGTGGAACGGGCTGGGTTGAAGTACTGGGGGCCGGAATGGTCGACCCGCGCGTGTTCGAGGCCGTCGGCTACGACCCGGATGAGTACACGGGCTACGCGTTCGGACTCGGCGTGGACAGGATCTGCATGATGATGACCGGAACGGACGACATACGTCTGTTCCTCGAGAACGACATGCGCTTCCTGAGGCAGCTCTAAAGCCTCCGGGAGTTAAGAGGCAACGCACATGATCGTCAGTCTCAACTGGCTCAGGCGGTACGTCGACTTCGACATGGACGCGCGCGAGCTGGCGCTCCGCCTGACGAACTCGCTGACCGAAGCGGAGGCGGTGGAGCCCTCCTGGAGCGGTGTTGCGGGCGTCGTCGCGGCCAAGGTCGTGACCGCCGAGAAGCACCCGGATTCCGACACGCTCTCGGTGTGTGTCGTCGACTACGGCGCAGGTTCCTCGACCGTTGTTTGCGGCGCCCCGAACGTTCGTGCGGGAATGATGTCCGTGCTCGCACCTCCTGGGTCCGCCGTTGCCGGCGGTCGTTCGATCTCTGAGGCTACCATCCGTGGAAGGCGTTCGTACGGAATGCTGGTCTCAGCGATGGAACTCGGCCTCGGGGAGTCGTCGGAGGGGATCCTCGAACTCGGTGACGACGTGAAGCCCGGAGGTGACGTCAGATCGCTCCTTGGGCTCGACGACGAACTGATCGAGCTCGACGTCCAGCCGAACAGACCCGACTGCCTGGGGATGATCGGCGTCGCGCGCGAAGTCGCCGCCCTGGTCGGCGGCGAACTCAGGTACCCGACCGTTGAACTGACGGAACAAGGCACCGCGGCGAGCGAGATGGCCGCCGTGGTGCTCGAGGATCCCGTCGCCTGTCCCAGATACATCGCGAGGGTCATCAGGGAACTCACCATTGGCCCTTCGCCCGCCTGGCTGCAATCGTGTCTCAGGAGCGTCGGCGGCAGGAGCATCAGCAACGTCGTCGACATAACGAACTTCGTCATGCTGGAATTCGGACACCCCATCCACGCGTTCGACTACGACCGCGTCTCCGACCACAAGATCATCGTCCGGCGAGCCCGTGAGGGCGAGACCATGACGACGCTGGACGGTGTCGAGCGGAAGCTCGACGGAGAGCACCTGCTCATATGCGACGGACGCGAGCCGGTCGCGCTCGCCGGCATCATGGGAGGCGCGGACTCCGAGGTCTCGGACAACACGACGAACGTTCTACTGGAATGCGCCTGGTTCGACCCCGTGGTCGTACGGCGCGGCGCGGCGAGGCTCGGACTACGGACGGAAGCTTCTCAGAGGTTCGAGAGAGGCGTCGACCCGTGTGCCATGGAGATGGTGGCGGCGCGCGCCTGCGCGCTCATGGCCGAGCTGGCGGGAGGGTCTGTCGCTCCAGGCGTGATCGACGCGGGAACGGACGGCGGGGAGAGGCCGGCCGTAGCACTGACGGTCGCTCGCGTGACCGGCATGCTCGGCGACGACGTCGGACGCGCGGAGACGGCCGACTCTCTCGCACGACTGGGATTCCGGGTCGAGAGCGGCGACGGCGACGGACAGCTGGTCGTCGGTGTCCCTTCGCACAGACCGGATGTCACGACCGAGGCCGATCTGATCGAGGAGGTTCTTCGGGCCAGAGGTTACGACGAGGTCCTGCCAGAGGTCCCCTTCCACTCGATCGACGCGCCGGAGGATACGGGCGAGCGCTCGCGGAACAGAGTGCGCGACGCCATGGTCGGGCTGGGTTTCTTCGAGATCCTGACGACGTCCTTCATGAGTCACGGGGCGGTCAGAGCGCTGGGCGGCTCCGACGTTCGTGGGGCGGCCATCGAACTTTCGAACCCGGTCAACAAGGAGATGCCACTTCTGAGGACCTCGATGATGCCGGCGCTTCTCGACGTCGTCAGACGGAACAGGAACGTGGGGGAGAAGGACCTTCGGCTGTTCGAGATGGGGAAGGTCTTCTGGAAGGACGAGGGCGGACTCAGCGAGAGCTGGGTGCTGGCCGGCGCCCTGACGGGGCACGCCGGCAGGCTCTCCTGGGGCGAAACACCGCGGCCAGTGGATTTCTTCGACGGGAAGGGCGTTCTCTGGGCCCTGGCCGAGGCGCTCGATATTGACACTCCGGAGATCGCCTGCTACGATGGTCAGTTACTGGATGCCGGAGCGAGCGCAGGATTCTCCGTGCGAGGCGAGGAGCCGGGCGTTTTCGGAATGCTCTCGAAGGGTGTCCTCACAGCATGGGAGCTCGCGGATCCGGTGTTCGTTTTCGAGATCGACCTCGAGAGGTTGTGCGGCTTCATTCCGTCGGCCGTGTCTTTCGAGGAACTGGCGAGATACCCGAAGGCGCGGCGGGACGTTGCGCTCGTGGTCGACGAACGTTCGGCGGCGGGTGACGTCCTTGCGGCCGTCGAGACTCTGAAAGAGCCGCTGCTCGTGGACACGCAGGTCTTCGACATCTACGCGGGCAAGCAGCTCGCGGCGGGCAAGAAGAGCCTCGGGTTTGGACTGACTTACATGTCGAGGGAGAGGACTCTCACCGACGAGGAGGTCGATGAGGCGCATTCGCGCATCGTCGATCACTTGATGAGGAAGTTCGGCGCGGTGCTCAGGTAGCGGCGTCCTCCGACGCTCCGCTCCCGGAGGAGACGTTGGAGGTCCGGGGGACCAGCAAGAGAGCGAATCATGCAGCTGCCCGGTTTGGATGAACTGGAGTCTTCGGTGGCCAGGGCCATCGAAGAACTGATAAGGCTCAAGGCCGAGAACGCCGGGTTTCGCGGGCGGCTTCGGGCTTTGGGGAAGGACGTAGACGATCTCGGGGCCCTGATAGACGGCATAGGGTCCGGTCAGAAGGTTGATGCCAGGACGAAGAAGCGCATGGGTTCCAGGCTGAAGTCCATGGCCGATCACGTAGGATGACGGTCTTTCGAGGGTGTTGTGCATTGAGCTGGGAACGAACTGCAGTAGCGGGACAGTCTGGTAAGCAGCCTTGTTGGTTCGTCGGAGGTATGACTTCTGGGACACGATGACACCGAGATGAACAGCGTCAAGGTTGAGATATACGGTTCGGAGTACCGGATCCGCGGTGATGCCGATCCTGAGTACATTCAGGAGATAGCTCACTACGTGGACAGCAAGATGAACGACGTGACCAGGGAGACCTCCCTGGGATCGTCGCTCAAAGTGGCCATTCTGGCTGCACTCAACATCGCTGGAGAGCTGTTTCGCGAGCGCGATGACAGAAACAAGCTGCTCGCACAGGTCCAGGAACGGACCGAGGAGCTGTCTCAGACGCTCGACGGCGAGCTGGGTGACTGATCCGAACCGCCTGCCAGTACTGCTCTAGCCTGTGAAGTTCCCGTTCGGCGACCCGTCCGGGTCGCGTGGCATTCCCAGCCCATGCATGGCGCCGACTGACGGCGAATGAGACCGCCCGCGCTCTTCCGAGTGTCGGGAAGGGGTGTCCCGTGGGGAGCAAGGCGGGCGAGAGCGGTGAGCTCTTTCCCGATGAGAAGATCGAGCACGTCTCTCTGGCGCGCAAGCGAAGGCCTCTGAGCCTCGCCGACTACGTCGGGCAGGAGCACCTTCTGTCCGAGGGCCGTCTGCTCAGGCGGGCGATTGAGAGCGACCGGTTGTTCTCCATGATCCTCTACGGCCCACCCGGATGCGGGAAGACGTCACTGGGGCACGTCGTTGCGGGGGCCACGCGGTCGGTTCTGGTAATGCTGAATGCGGTCGAGGCCAAGGTTGCGGACCTTCGGACCGCTGTCGCGGAGGCGAAGCACAGGCTGCCTGTGCGGACGATCCTCTTCATCGACGAGGTTCACCGCTTTAACAAGGCTCAGCAGGACGTGCTTCTCACGCCACTCGAGGACGACGTCGTGACCATGATTGGCGCGACGGTGGAGAACCCCTTCTTCTACCTGAACAAGGCGGTTCTCTCTCGCGTGCAGGTGTTCGAACTCAGACCTCTCGAGAGCTCCGAGGTCAGATCGATACTCGAGCGGGCTCTGGCCGACGAGGACCGGGGACTGGGTGATTACAGCGTGGAGCTCGCGGACGCGGCTCTCGACTACATGGTTGATAACGCCCTGGGCGACGCCAGGAAAGCGCTGGCGGCCCTCGAACTCGCCGCTCTGTCGACGCCGCCGGACCGGAACGGCGTCATCAGGATCGGGCTCGACGCGGCCAAGGAGTGCCTGAGTCAGCGCGTGGTTCGGTACGACAGGGACGGCGACTCGCACTACGACGTGGCCTCGGCGCTCATCAAGAGCATCCGGGGCTCGCAGCCGGACGCCGCGCTCCACTGGATGGCGAGGATGGTGGAGGGTGGGGAGGATCCGAGATTCATAGCCCGCAGGCTGGTGATATCCGCGTCCGAGGACGTGGGGCTGGCCGACCCGAGAGCGCTGGAGGTAGCGGTCGCGGCGGCGCGGGCCGTGGAGATGCTCGGGATGCCCGAGGCGAGATACGCTCTCGCCGAGGCGGCCATCTACCTTGCTACCGCGCCCAAGAGCAGGAGTTGCGCGGACGCGATCGCGAGGGCCACTGAGGACATCGAGAACGGGGTGGCGTTCGAGGTTCCCGATCACCTCAGGGACGCAAGTTACAGAGGCGCCGCGCGCCTGGGACGCGGGGAGGGCTATGCAATGCCCGCGTCGGAGAGCGAGGGACGAGCGCAGCAGTACTTGCCGGAGCATAGAAGCTACTACCGCCCCGGCGACGGTGGTTACGAGAGGGAGGTCCGAGAGCGCCTGAAGAAATGGGACGGCGCTCTCACGTTCGCCCCGACGGATGACGGCACCGAGGAGGTGCCGGCTCCGGGTGGACGCAAGGCTCGAGGGACCGCAATTAAATAGATGGGAGGATGAGGCGTACATGGACAACAATCTGGTATCTGTAGTCATCATGTTCCTCATCGGCGTTGCCGTCTTCCTCGCGGGCTGGTTCGCGAGAAGACTGGTCGATCGCAGCAAGATCGTCAGCGCCGAGGAACTGGCCGAGAAGATCGTCAGGGAGGCTCAGCGCGAAGGCGAGACCCAGAAGAAGGCCGCGGTGCTCGAGGCCAAGGACGAATGGTACAAGGCCAAGGCCAAGTTCGAGGAGGACACGCAGTCGACGAGGTCAGAACTCGACAAGCTCCAGAGGTCCGTTGAGAAGCGCGAGGAAAATCTCAACCGGAAGGTAGAGTTTCTCGACAAGAAGGAGCTGGAGCTCAATTCGCTGACCGACGACGTGAAGAAGACGGAAGCGCAGGTCGCCGAGCGCACCGAGAAGCTCTCCAGGCTCATCGACGAGCAGAACGAGAGACTCGAGCGGATCGCCGGTATGAATCGCGACGACGCCAAGAAGCTCCTCATCAAGAACATGGAAAGCGACGCGAGGCTCGAGGCCGCGCGCATGGTCAAGGACATCAAGGACGAGGCGCGGAGACAGGGCGACAAGGAGGCGCGCGAGATCCTGACGCTCGCCATCCAGAGGTGCGCCGCCGACCACGTGGTCGAGTCGACCGTGTCCGTGGTGAACCTGCCCAGCGATGAGATGAAGGGCCGCATCATCGGGCGAGAGGGCAGGAACATCCGCGCCTTCGAGACCGCGACGGGCATAGACGTCATCGTGGATGACACTCCCGAGGCGGTGATCCTCTCGGGCTTCGACCCCGTGCGGCGTGAGGTGGCGAGGCTCGCGCTTGAGCGCCTCATAACCGACGGGAGAATACACCCCGGCCGGATCGAAGAAGTCGTCAACAAGGTGTCGAAGGAACTCGACGAGCACATCGTCGAGTTGGGCGAGGAGGCGTGCCTCGACGTCGGCATCCACGACCTGAAGCCGGAGATGATCAAGCTCCTGGGCAGGCTCCGCTACCGCACCAGTTACGGGCAGAACATGCTTCAGCACTCCAAGGAGGTCGCGTACCTCTGCGGGTTGATGGCCGGCGAGTTGGAGTTCGACGTGACGGTCGCCAAGAGGGCGGGTCTCCTGCACGACATCGGCAAGGCGGTCGACCACACAATGGAGGGCACTCACGCCGGTCTCGGCGGTGAGCTGGCCCGGCGCTACAGCGAGGACGACATCATCGTCAACGCCATCGAGTCGCACCACGAGGACGTCGAACCGACATCCATGATCGCCGTGCTCGTTCAGGCGGCGGACGCCGTTTCAGGCGCGAGGCCGGGAGCGAGGCGCGAGACTCTCGAGACCTACATCAAGCGCCTCGAGAAGCTCGAGTCCATAGCGAGCAGCTTCCAGGGCGTCGAGAGGTCGTACGCGATACAGGCCGGGCGCGAGATCAGGATCATGGTCCAGCACCGCAAGATCGACGACGCGCGAGCCGAGGCGCTGGCTTCGGCCGTCGCGAGGAAGATAGAAGCCGAGCTCAAGTACCCGGGTCAGATCAAGGTGGTAGTCGTCCGGGAGACGCGCGCCGTGGATTACGCGAAGTAGGAGCGGTCCGGTCGCGGCCGAGTTCGACGGGGGCTTGGATTGAAGATCCTCTTCGTAGGCGACATAGTCGGACGCCCGGGCAGGCGAGCTCTGGCCGAGCTTCTTCCCGGTATTGTCGAGACACACGCCGTGGACTTCACCATCGCCAACTGCGAGAACGCGGCGGGCGGATTGGGCATCACCGAGCGAACCGCAACGGAGCTTCTTGATGCTGGGGTCCATGTTCTGACGGGGGGAGATCACAGCTGGGATCGACCCGAGGGAGTTCCTTTCCTCGATGAGTGCGAGCGCATTCTCCGACCCGCCAACTACCCTGTTGGTGCCGCCGGTCGCGGGTTCGGGATTTTCGAGTCTCCCTCCGGAGAGAAAGTGGGCGTGGTCAATCTGCAGGGCCGGGCTTTCATGAAGTCTCTGGACTGTCCGTTTCACATGGGGCTGGAGCTTGTGAAATCCGCCAAGAAAGAGACTCCCATCGTGGTGGTGGATTTCCACGCCGAGGCAACATCAGAGAAGACAGCCATGGGCCACTACCTCGCAGGGATCGCCACTTGTGTCCTCGGCACACACACGCACGTACAGACAGCGGACGAGTGCCTGCTGACCGGCCGCACGGCCTACATCACTGACGTCGGCATGACCGGTCCTTCCGATTCCGTGATCGGAATGCTGACGGAGGTTGCGCTGGAGCGCTTCCTCATGGGCATGCCTCGACGGTATGAAGTCGGGCAGGGTCCGGCGATTCTCAATGCCGTTGTGGTCGACGTCGATGGGGACACGGGAGGGGCACGGAGCATAGAGCGCATAGCGATGCGCAGCCAGTAGGACGTCTCGTAGAGCACTCCCAGAGACCGCGGTCGCCTGCATGAGCGCCCCGCACCGGAGGTGAACAACTGGAGACCATTCTTCTCAAAGGCAAACCGGTGGCGGTGGGTATCAGGGAGGACGTTGCGCGTCGTGCAGCGGCGCTCCCGTTCTCGCCGACGTTGGCCATCGTCCTTGTCGGAAACGACCCCGCGTCGGCATACTACACGGAGAGTATTGAGCGCGCGGCCGCTGGTGTCGGCGTCGAGATCCGTCTGGTCGAGTTGGCGCCGTCCGATGGCACGGACGGCGTGGCGACCGCGATCCGGTCGCTGAGTGCGGACGCGTCGATCCACGGGATCATAGTGCAGCAGCCCCTGCCCGACGGGATCGCCCCCGGAGTCGTTGAGGAGATCCGGCCTGCGAAGGACGTGGATTGCGCGACCACCTACTCCATGGGTCTTCTGATGACCGGTCGCGAGACGTTCGCCCCGTGCACCGCGCTGGCCGTCCTTGAGATGCTGGACGGCCACGGCATCGCCCTGCCCGGCAAGCATGTCGTCATCGTCGGGCGCAGCGCCGTCGTGGGGAAGCCTCTCGCCAATCTGCTTCTGCGGAAGTCGAAGCGCGGGAACGCGACCGTGACCGTCTGTCACACCGGGACGAAGGACTTAGCCTGCCACACGCGGCGGGCCGACATCGTCGTGGCCGCGATGGGGCGGCCGGGAGCGATTCGGGGAGACATGATTTCGGAGGGCGCCGTGGTCATCGACGTCGGCGTCAACCAGATCGACGACCCCGGAAGCGAGAAGGGTCATCGCCTGGTCGGCGACGTCGTTTTTGACGAGATGACCGGACTGGCGTCCGCGGTGACGCCAGTGCCCGGCGGCGTGGGAACATTGACCACGGCGCTTCTCCTGAGAAGCGTGGTGGTCGCGGCCGAGAACGCGGCCGGGAAGGCGCCCGGGAAGGCGGCGGCCTGAGAGCCGCGGTCCTCCGACCCCTCACACCCCCGTCGGGGACGACAGACATGCACAAGAGGCAGGACGAGCAGAGCTACACCGTCAGTGAGGTGACCGCGCGTATCAAGGCGGTCCTCGAGACTTCGTTGCCCGTCTTCTGGGTCGAGGGCGAGGTGTCGAACTTCGTTCACCACACGTCGGGCCACATGTACTTCTCTCTAAAGGATGAGAAGAGCCAGCTTCCCTGCGTGATGTTCAAGATGGCCAACCGCGGCCTGGCCTTCGCTCCCGGGAATGGGATGAAGGTGGCCGCCTGGGGGCGCGTCAAGGTATACGAGCCGTCCGGTCGGTACCAGCTCTACGTGGAGGCGATGAAGCCGGCCGGCGTCGGCGCCCTCGCGGCCGCGTTCGAGGAACTCAAGCGAAAGCTGGCCGAAGAGGGCCTCTTCGACCCCGAGCACAAGAAACCGATCCCGCGCTTCCCCGACACCGTTGCGGTCGTGACTTCGGCGACCGGGGCGGCGGTCCGGGACATCATCCGTGTGATCGGAGAGCGCTTCCCCGGAACAAGGGTGGTCGTCGTGCCCGCGCCCGTGCAGGGCCGCGAGGCCGTTCCCGGCATCGTCCGCGCCATAGAGCTGATAGACGAGTGGGGTGAGGCCGACGTGGCCATCGTCGGGCGCGGTGGAGGTTCGCTGGAGGATCTCTGGGCCTTCAACGAAGAGGCGGTTGCGAGGGCCATCTTCGCGGCGCGGACTCCCATAGTGTCGGCCGTCGGCCACGAGATAGACACGACAATATCGGACCTCGTGTCCGACAGACGAGCGGCGACCCCTTCGAACGCCGGCGAACTCGTCGTGCCCGATCGGAACGATCTCGCGCGGACGCTCGTGTCCCTGCGGTCGAGGCTCGGCGGCGCCATCAAGGGCGTCCTGGACGAGCTTCTCGGGAGGACACGGACCTGCGTGAGGGCGTACGCGTTCCGCCTGCCCGGAGAGCTGGTCGACAGGCTGACCCAGCGGACCGACGAGCTGACGCGCCGCATGTCCGCCGCAGTGACGACGCGCCTGAACGCGGCCGCCGCCGGCGTGGACCGTCTGGTGTCCGAACTCAGACTGACGGATCCGAGCCACATCATGGCCCGCGGCTTCGCCGCGGTCTCCCTGATCCCTTCTCTCAGCCCCGTTCGTTCTGTTGACAATGTCTCGGGAGGGTCGGGAGTCAGAGTGACGGTTGCCGACGGCTCCTTCGATTGTGAAGTGCAGAGTGTGGCTGAAAAGCCCGGGAGGACGAGTTGAGCAAGCGGGCCACCTTCG
>JBDRFG010000062.1:0-35653 GCA_043819135.1 Candidatus Eiseniibacteriota bacterium
AGCCAACCCGCGGATATCAGCCTGAGTCACCGTCGAAGAAGCCCCTTCCTCCGAAACAGAGGGGCCCCGTGCAGTCGCACGGGGCCCCAAAGATCCGGCTTGACACCGGCTGTTCCATATCAGCGGTACAGCGCCTTCACCGTGCCCCACGTGGCGCCCTCGACCGGGTTCCACCAGTTGCAGTCGGGCATCGGTCCGAAATAGTCGCAGACCACGCACGTGCCGTCGTCGGCCTTGATCAAGATCGCATCGTAGTACATCGTAGGCCCGATCGGTACGCCAGGCGAGACGAACATCAGGTGGGCCACGTCCGCGGGCAGCGGATCGCAGGGCTCTGTCAGCCCGTTGTTCCGCCACGTTAGGTGGCGTGACGGCATCCAGCAGTCCAGGTTCTCGAACGCGAGCTCGCTCTCCCAGTGAAGCATGTCGCGAGCCAGGCCCTCCGTATCCACACAGCCCGAATCCGCGTCCGAGAAACCCCTCTGGGGCACGATGTAGTCCGCCTGGTCGGGGTTGTTCGGGTCGAAGTGGAAGCAGTCGTCCAGATGCTCGAGCGAGAGGCTGAAGTGCTCGGGCACGGCTGCGTCCTTGAAGTCCCACGTGACGTAGATGTTGTACGTCCACGTGTTGCTGTCGTACGGCGCCACCTCGCCCGTCGCCGAGCACGCGACCGCTCCGAGCGCCGGGGCAACAGGCGCCGCACTCAGAACCGCTGTCACAAGAACCGCGTACACGACTCTCCGAATCATCGTCCAATCCCCCCAAGGGTTATGTCGCTCCAAAGGCGCGCTCGGGGAAACACTTCCCCACATACTGCCATAGTAGCATTTATAGCACCGGAATACAAATAACGGTTCCTGACGCGCCTTTGACTGCGAGTGTGGCCCATCTGAACTTACTGTGGGATGAGAAGTTGCGGCGATGCCCTGCGGTCATCTTCGGTTGAGGGCCTTGAGGCTGCGCACCGCGTCAACTCTTGCTGAAGGACCTCACGTTGCGCACCGTATCAACCCTTGCTCAGGGACCTCAAGTTGCGCACCGCGTCAACTCTTGCTGAGGGACCTCACGTTGCGCACCGCATCAACCCTTGCTGAGGGACCTGAGGAGTGCCTTCGGAGTGAGCGTGTTGAGTACGTTCCCGCGGTCGAGCCAGCCCCGCCTGGCCGTCCTGACTCCCAGCTCCATCATCCACATCTGGTCGACATGGTGACAGTCCGTGCTGATGGCAACCCTGACCCCCATCTCAGCGGCGCGCCTGGCGTTGACGTCGTTGAGATCGAGCCGCTCGTGGTGGGAGTTGATCTCAAGAGCGGTTCCCGAATCCGCCGCCGCGGACATGACCCTCTCCAGGTCAACGTCATACGCGGGCCTCGTGCCCAGGAGACGTCCCGTCGGGTGGCCGATTATGTCAACGTGCGGGTTCTCGATAGCGGAGATCATCCTGCCAGTGATCCGGTCGCTTGACTGCTGGAATCCACTGTGTATTGACGCAACGACAATGTCCAGACTCTCAAGCACCTCGTCCGGGAAGTCGACGCGCCCGTCGGAGAGGATGTCAGCCTCGGTACCCGAGAACACGGCGATGCCATTGACCCGCTCGTTGACCTGTGCGATCTCCTCCGCCTGCTCCAGCAGCCGCTCAACGGTGAGACCGTGGGCCACTCCCAGCGAGTGGGAGTGATCGTTGATGGAGACGTACTTGTAGCCACGCGCCTTAGCCGCGCGCGCCACATCCTCGATGGTAGAATGGCCGTCGCTGTAGTTCGAGTGCACGTGCAGGTCGCCGCGGATGTCACTCAACTCAACGAGTTCCGGCAGCGTGCCCTCGAGCGCCGCCTCGACCTCTCCCCTGTCCTCGCGGAGTTCGGGTTCGACGTACTCCATGCCGAGCTTCTTGTAGATGCTCTCCTCGGTGCGAGCCGCTACACGGCGGTCGCCCTTGAAGAGGCCGTACTCACTGAGCTTGAGGCCCTTCGACTGGGCGAGCCCGCGGAGATGAACGTTGTGCGCCTGAGAGCCTGTGAAGTACATGAGCGCGGCGCCGTAGACGGAGGGCGGCACGACGCGGAGGTCCATCTGAAGCCCGTCGGCCACACGGACGCTCGCCTTCGTCGAACCGGCGGCGAGCACCTCCGTGACTCGAGGGAGGTTCGTGAACGCCTCGATGACGAGCCTGGGCTTCGAACTGAGCGCGAGTATGTCGATGTCGCCGATGGTCTCGCGCCAGCGCCTGATCGAGCCGGCGACCTCCACCTGGTCGATGCCGGTCGCCTCCTTGAGTTCGTCGACCGTAGCGAGCGCTGCCGGCAGGACGGTGCCGAGCGTCAGGCGGCCCGAGCGGGACTCGTAGACCCTGATGCCAGCCTCGATGTTCTCAACCTTCTTAGGCCCGATGCCGGGAAGTTCGAGTATCTTCTTGCCCCGGAGTATGCGCTTCAGGCTCTTGAGCGACTTGACGTCGAGCTCACGCCAGAGAAGTCCGATGGTCTTGGGACCCAGGCCGGGGATGGAGAGTAGCTCGACGAGTCCCCTGGGGATGCTCTTCCGCTCTCGCTCGTACTGGGAAATGGCGCCCGTCTCGAGATACTCGGCTATCGCGTCGGCCGTGCCCTTGCCCACGCCCTGGATGCCCAGGATCTCGCGGCTCTCCACGAGGCCGGCGACGTCAGAGGGCAGGTCCCCGAGAATGCGCGCGACCCTGCGGTAGGCGTTGACCCTGAAGACGCTCTCGTCCTTTATCTCGAGGACGTCGGCGAGCAACTCGAAGATCTCTGCTATCTCCCGGTTCTTCATCGGATCCTCTTGGGGGGAGCCGGGTCGGGCGCCTCAGGGGGAGCCGGGTCGGGCGCCGTCCGGTGCCGGTGCGAGTTCGGTCATCCTTTGATGACGCCCAGGGGCTTGAGTCGCGCGACCTTTCGGGCGATGCCCGCGCGGTCCATGACGTCGACGACATCGGACACGTTCTTGTACGCCGACGGCATCTCCTCGGCGAGCGTCCCCTTCCCGGTCGCCATGACGAAGACGCCCATCTCGGTCAACTCGTCGACGAGCTTCCGGCCGGCCGCGGCCTTTCGAGCCTTCGAGCGCGACATCACTCGCCCGGCTCCGTGGCACGTGCTCCCGAACGTCTCAGTCATCGCGGCGTCGGTCCCGACGCAGACGTACGAATGAGTCCCCATGTCACCCGGCACGAGCACGGGTTGACCGACGGCCCGGTAGGCGCTCGGAACGTCGTCGTGTCCCGCCGGGAAAGCACGCGTGGCGCCCTTCCTGTGCACGCAGAGCGTCGTCGCCTCCCCATCTACCTCGTGGCGTTCGAGCTTGGCGATGTTGTGGCAGACGTCGTAGACGAGCCGAAGCCCCAGGGACTGCTCTGTCCCACCGAGGACCTTCGCGACGGCACGCTTCGCAAGGGCGGTCATCACTTGTCTGTTGGCCCACGCGTAGTTAGCGGCGCAGGCCATCGCCGCCAGGTAGCGCTTGCCTTCCGGCGACTCGGCGGGCGCGCACGCGAGCTGGCGGTCGGGAAGCTGAATGCCGTACTTCCTGACGGCGCCCTGCATGACCTCGAGGTAGTCGTCGCAGACCTGATAGCCCAACCCCCGGGACCCCGAATGGATCATCAGCGTGACGCCGTCGACTTTGAGGCCGAACGCCGCGGCCGCGCGCTCGTCGTAGACCTCTTCAACGACGCCGATCTCCATGAAGTGGTTCCCGGAACCCAGCGTTCCCACCTGATCGAGGCCGCGCTTGATCGCTCGCGGGCCGACGTGAGACGGGTCCGCCGACGCGAGGCGGCCGCCCTCTTCCGTGTGGTCGAGGTCGGCCTCAGATCCGTAGCCCCTGCGCACGGCCCACGCGGCGCCCTCGGTCATGACCTCCTCAAGCTCGCGCATCGACAACTTGCCGATGGCCCCGCTCGAGCCGACCCCGCACGGAACGTCTTTGAAGAGCGCCCTCGTCAGATCGGCAACGCGGTCGCGGATGTCGTCGTGAGTGAGATTGCTGGTCACCAGTCGCACGCCGCAGTTGATGTCGTATCCGACTCCCCCGGGCGAGACCACGCCGCCCTCCGCCGGGTCCGTCGCCGCGACCCCGCCGATGGGGAAACCGTAGCCCCAGTGCATGTCCGGCATCGCGAGGGAGTATCCGACGATGCCTGCGAGATGCGCGACGTTGGCGACCTGGTCGAGGCTCTTCTCGCCTCGGATGTCCGGCATCAGTCGCTCGTCCGCGTACACGCGCCCCGGAACGCGCATGCCTCCGGTCCGCGGCAGCTCCCAGACGCACTCGCTGATCTGTCGGATGTCAGGTGTGTTCTCGGGCATGGTGTCCTCGGACTATGTTGCTTGGTGGATGGGGGCACCCCCCGTGCTCAGTTGCCTGGTGGGTCCGGGCACTCCCCGCGCGCAGTTGGACGCGGCGAAGCCGTATCGACTGTCTGAGCACGGGGGGTGCCCGGACCCGCCTACTACGTATCGAAGATAACCCTCACAAACCAAGCACCTTCAATCTGCTCAACGGCAAGGGCATGGTACGTAACGGCCTTGAGCTCGGATTTGAGCGCGTGGCGTTCAGGGTTGTACTGCTCCCCCGCAACACTCGCTTCGACGACACCGCCCGCCAGCTCGCGCACGCGGAAGCTCGACAACAGCAACTTCTCCGACGCGAACAGAAACAGCAGTTCGGTCAGCCACCGCACCATAAGGCCTTCGAGATCGCCCTCCCGCGAGGTCGCCCGGACCGTGCGCGAGACGTCGTCGCCCACGCTGTCGAGATCGCACATGAGGTCGAACATCGATGCCGCGGCCAGCTCTAACACCGCCTTGAGGTCGGGCGCTTCGAGTTCGAGACCCACATCGGCCGTGTGCTCGATCTCCGTGTATGCGGGACGCTCCGCCATCGAGTGCTCTCCACCGTTCGCTGCGACCGCCGCGCGCGGCCGCGCCTCAGCGGACGGGACGCCCGCCTAGCCGGCGCCGCCGCCGCCGCCGCCACCTCCGCCGCCGCCACCGCCGGTGCCGCCTCCGCCCGTGCCGCTCGCGGTGCTCATGGCGCTTCCCGCGACGGCGACCATGCTGGTCATGCCCGCGGCCAGACCGGCGATGCTTCCGCCTATGCCTTCACTGGCTCTCGCTGCAGACCCCATGTACCACCCCGCGCCGAACGACCGTCCGGCGCTCGCCTCCATCTGCGGCAGGTGTGGCTCAAGCGCCTTCAGCACCTTGTCGGCGACGCCCAGTGCGACCGCGTAGACGAGGAAGTGCTCCCAGAGGGTCAGCGAGGCCGGCGGCGCCTCCTTGAGTTCCGAGAAGTGCAGGAGGAACTGTTTGAGCGCCTTCCACTGCCTGAACTCCAGTGCGGCCGCGGGTGAGCGTCGCTTGATCAGAGACGAGAGAATCAGCACGGCCACGCCAGCGAGCGCACCTATGACCGCGAACGGCGACTGGAAGCGGGCCGCCAATGCAACACCGGCTGCCATCACCACGCCACCGACGAGAGAGCTGACGATCATCATGCTCGTGCCCGACTTCTCGAAGTCGCCCCGCTTCTTGGCCTCGTCCTTCACTCTCTGCTTCCAGGACGCGAACCAGCGGTGGAATTCCGTCGAGCGTTTCCGCGCTTCCTTCTTGAACTCGTGGAGAGAGATCGTGTTCGTTCCGACCGCGCAGTCCCGGGAGAAGATGAACCGCAGGAGGTCACGCTCGTAGGAAGTCAGCTCCTGGAGGTCCTTGTCGGACTTCATCTTGAGGACGTAGTCGTATTCGGGGGTCCCGCCGAGCTTCTCGAGGAGGCCGCGGTCCTCTTGCTTCACCTCCTCGATCGTCAGAAACCCGCGCCTGGCAAGGTCCATGATGGTCCCCACCATGTCGCCTGACCCGACCATCCCCGAGGTCATCAGATAGCCGACGAGCGCGGGCTGACGTTCGGAGGGAAGCTCGCGGAAGTAGTCGCCGTCGAAACGGACCTCGTGCTCCTTGCCGAAGCGCAGGAAGAGGGACAGCCAGACGATGAGCGCGACCAGACCCAGTGCGATCGCAGCGATGGCCGCGGTCCGCGCACGCCCTGCGTGCCCCGCCAGGTACTCCTGCGCGGCGATGCGCCGGTTGTTGGCGTCCTCAACCCACTGCGCTTCCTCAGCGAGGGCGCGGTCCCGGATGCTCCCGGACGCGCGGCTCGTGGCGCGGGGCACCAGCTCGGCCGGGAAGAGCACTCTGATCTCGACGAACTTCCCGGGCCGGAGATCGGTGACCTTGAACCTGACGGCGTCGTCCTCGATCCAGTACTCACTCGTCAGCTCTGTGTGGAGCCACGCGCGCACACGGTCCTTGTCCGCGCCGGGGGGCAGGTGGATCGTGCCCGTCACCTCTCTGGCCAGCACGTCCCAGTTCTCGCCGATGAGCTTCCAGTAGAGCTGCGCGTTGTCGTCGTAGACGGTGACCGCGTCGTGTACGACGTAGGAGATGTCGAACGTGCGGGTCTCGTCGTCCGCGCGGTAGAACCATTTCCCGTAGACAGAGTTGCCGCTGTAGTTGTAGGAGACCCAGTACGAACCGGGGGTCTTCGTGTTGTCGGGGCCGGTATCGCCGAGCGTGTACGGGCTTCCCCCCTCGCCGATGACGAAGTCCGTGATGTCGACGCGGTTGCCGCCCGCTGTCCTGACCTTCTCTACCTGATAGAAGGCCCACGTGAAGTCGTCGTTGAAGCGGTATGTCCGGGCCTCGCGGAACTCGAAGCTGCCGTCGGGACGAACGGTCACGTCTACTTCGACCTTCGGAAAATAGTAGCTCTTCGCCGCGGCCGGGGTCGACACGCCGGTAAGGCATGCGACCGCGAGGACGACGGCAAGGAGAACTCCTGTGAATCTGCGCATACAGTACCTCCGATCGTCTGGACGCGTGCGGCCGGGCGCGTCCGAGGGACCCGGGGGCCCGGCGCCGGCCCGGGGCCACGACGTGGCCCCCTCGCCTGCACATCTTCCGCCAGCCCCAAGTTACCACGCCGCGACGCTGGTTCAAGGGACACTTTCGGCCATCGCTGAACGTCTCTGGCCGCGGATGAGCACCGCGAACCGTGCCCGTTTAGGTCTTGATTCGGGAAAAACGTTGCCGTAACCTGCTCCGCATGTCAAATACGCGGAGCACGGTTGAGAAATTCGCAGGGGCGGCAAAGAAACGCGCGTGTAGGCTGGCGTGCAGGCTGGGAAGGAAGCCCATCCTCAAGCGGCCCATCTTCATCATCGGCTGCGGAAGGTCGGGGACGACCATCCTGGGCAACACGCTCGCCGTCCACGCCTCGGTAACCTACCTGAACGAGTACCGGCACCTCTGGGCCAACGCCTATCCCGCGAGCGACGTGTGGTCCAGCAGGGCGAGGGAACGAGGGGGACGGGTCGACCTCGCGGAATCCGTCTGCACTCCGGAGCGAAACAGGCGACTCAGGGCCAATTTCTACTGCGAGACCTTCGTGACCGGCAGGCCGCGGCTGGTCGAGAAGTTTCCCGTCAATAACTTCCGGCTGCCCTTTGTCGACGCGATCTTCCCCGACGCGCTCTTCGTGCATCTTCTCAGGAGCGGCCTCGAGGTCGCCAGGTCGATCGAGAAGATGGGGCAGGAAGGCCTCTGGTACGGACACGACGACTACAAGTGGAAGGCGCTCGAAGCCTACGCGGGGCGGAGCGAGCGCTACCGTGATCTCCCGGCTCTGTGCGACACAGCGCGCCTGCGTGGCCTTCTGGAATGGAGGATGTCCGTCGAGACAGCGGTCGAGTTCTTCGACGTACTACCCGCGGAGCGCCACGTCAGCCTCACGTACGAGGAACTCCTCGACAGGCCGGTCGAAGTCATCCGGCGAATCGAGGAGTTCGCGGGTCTTGCGCCCAGCAAGACCGTTCACACCTTCGCGGAGGCCAACCTGCTGAGGCGGTCTCCGAGGATCGACGTCACCCACCTGTCCGACGTCGAGGAGCGTCTCGCAGGCGAACTGATGAGACGCCTGGGGTATCTGCCCGCGTAGCCGGAGCGGCGCTCGCCACCCCCCTAGCCCTTAGATGATATCGACACATCCCTGAGCAGCAGGTGCGGGTAGCGATGGCTTCCGATGAAGCCCATCAGTCCTACTCTCGTCACGTCGCTCGACAGGTCCAGCAGCTGGTCCTTCAGGAGCTTGTAGACGTTGCCTGCGATCATCGTGTCCTTGACGCGACCGACGATCTTTCCACCCTCGACCTTGAAGCCGAGCGCCACGTTCCCGGAGAAGTCGCCGGCGACAAGGTTGCCCATCATGATGCCCATGATGCTGTCGACGATCACGCCGGCGCTGACGCCGGAGAGAAGCTCTGCGTATGGCTTGTCGCCCCCGCCCATCTCCCAGTTCGTGATCTCCGACGCCGGCATCTTGCCGAGGTCTTTCGTCTGGATCAGGCGCTTGAGCTTGAGCCCGTTCCCGGTGGCCGGGAGGTTCAGCTTCGCCGCCGTGCGCAGGTCGGTCAGAAAGTTCTTCAGCACGCCACCATCGACCAGCGTCGTCCTCTGCATGGGAACGCCTTCATCGTCGAAGGCCGCCGAGCTGTAGCCGCTCTCCATGAGCCCGTCGTCGTAGAGAGACACGCGCTCGTCGAAGATGGTCTCGCCGAGCTTCCCGGTAAGAGGAGAAATGCCTCTTTCGACCATCGAACCGTCGACGCCGTAGTTCAGGGTCAGCATCACGTCGGCCACGGCCCGAGGGGTCAAGATCACCGTCGTGGGACCGCTCGAGACGCCGACGTTCGTCCGTCCGTTCGCGAAGTCCTCGATGGTCTCGTCCACGAGCTGCGACCCGCCGGCATCCATCGCGGTACCTCCGTAGTAGCCGCCAGCCTCGAGCATGTTGTCACCCTCGACGAGCGAACCCGCGAGGTAGAACTGGTAGAGCGTGCGCTCCTGCGAGTGCTCGAACCCCTCGGACGTCGCGACGCTCACCGTCTGAACCCTGCGTGTCGTTCCCGACTCCGCATTGATCTCACCCTCGTAGTCCCGCAGCTTCGCGATGGCGTGCTCGGAGCGCTTCATCATCTCTTCGATGGACAGTCTCTTGACCCGCTCGTCGACCAGCTTCACACCTGCGACGTCTGCTGCGCCCGCGAACTTGAACTCCACGGCATCGCCGCAGGCCGACGTCGCTATCGCGTCGTCGACCAGACGGTCCAGCCCGTCCGCCTTCGTCGTCGTCGCGTAGCCCATGCGGCCGTCCTTGACCAGCCGCAGCGCGTATCCCGTCTCCTCCGTGTTGGAGAGGTTCTTGAGCTTCCCTGCCTCGAACTCGACCTCTGTGTTGAGGGAACTCAGTGAGTAGACCTCGCACCGCTCGGCGCCCTTCCCGATGGCCTTTTCGATGATCTTCCTCACGTTACTCACCTCCGATCACGACGTTCTGGATTCTGACGTGGGGCGCGCCGTCGCTGACGGGCAGCGGGAACTGACCTGACTTGCCGCATCCGCCCGGGCCGTCGTGGATGCCCAGATCGTCGCCGAGCATGTCGATGTCTTTGAGCGTCTTGAAGACGTTGCCGGTCAGCGTCACGTCGCGGACCCTCTCTGCCAGCTTGCCGTCGCGTATCATGTGCCCGTCGGCCGCCGTGAACGTGAACATCTCGCCGTTGGTCTGCCCGCCGGAGGCCATGATGGCGTAGACGCCGAGCTTCGTGCCGGCGATCATGTCGTCGAAGCTCGAGTCGCCCGCCTCGATGCACGTGTTGCGCATGCGACACACCGGAGCGTAGCGGTAGTCGATGGACCGGGCGCTGCCGGTAGGACGCTCGCCCATCTTACCGGCGGTCTCGCGCGAGTGGAGCCTGCCCGTGAGCTTGCCGTCCGTGATGAGGTAGGTCTTCTCCGTCGGCACGCCCTCGTCGTCGTAGACGACGTGGCCGCGCAGCCCCTTGTCGAGCCCCGTGTCGTAGACATTGAGGAACGGCCGTCCGAACTCACGCCCGAGCACCATCACCTTCTGCAGGTTCTCGTCCTCGTAGACGTTGTCGCCCTCCGACAGGTGGCCGAACGCCTCGTGAATGAAGACGCCGGCGAGCCGCGGGTCGAGCACGACCGTGTACTCTCCGCCCTTCACCTTCGGTGCGTCCAGCTTGGCGACCGCGATCTCGCAGCTCTTCCTGATGTCGTCCTCGAGCCCCAGCGCAACGCCGAAGTCGTCCGTCGAACCGAACGATACCCAGTGCGACTGGGAATCACCGTCGCGGCTGGCCATCGCGGCGATGGCTCCGCCCATGTCCACGCGCTCCTGGTAGATGAGGCTGCCCTCGCTGCTTCCGAACCAGCGCCGGTGGCAGCGGTCGTAGAAACGCACGGTGGAGCTCACGATGAGATCGTGAGCCGCAAGCACCTGCTCGGTGTAGGCGCGGAAGATCCCGACCTTCTTCTCCAGAGGGACCGCTCGAGGGTCGCTCTCGAGGTCTAGCGGTACGTCGGCACGGACGGGGTCCACTTCGGCTAATTGGCTCTTGTCCTTGCCCACGAGCCTCGCCTGGTCTATGGCGTGCTGCGCGAACTCATCGATACGGTCGACGCTGTTGAAGGACGCGAACCCCCACCCGCCCTTGTTGAGCGCGCGGACGTTGCCTCCGAAATCGACCTTCTTCCCGAGGTCGGTCAGCTGCGGCCCCGTGAACTGGACCCTCGACTCCTCGGTCTCCTCGATGTGCACCTCGAGATAGTCGCACTGCGAGGAGAACTTCTTGAGCGTTTGTTCCAGCCGGTCCTTCATGTCCGTCTCCCAGGGGAGTCTCTAGTCGTCTTCCACCAGTGTTATCTTGTGGCTCATCTCGACCGGGTCGCGAAGCGAGCCTCCGACTGTGCAGTACTTGTCTTCGGAGAGGCGGACGGCCTTCTCGACCTTGTCGGGGGAGAGTCCCTTCCCCTTGATGACGTACTCCGTCTCGATCCGTGCGAACCTCGCGGGATAGCCCTCGGCCTTCGTGGCTCTCACGATGACTTCCATGTCCTCGACGGGCTCACGCATCTTCTTCAGGATCTCGACGGTGTCGCTGCCCGTGCAGCCGGCGAGCCCCCAGAGCACTAGCTCCGCGGGGCGGAAACCGTCGCCCTCACCGCCCACCTCCTTGCTCCAGTCCATCCTGACGGTGTGACCCTCTCCGTCCTTGCCCTCGAACTTCCGTCCTCCGACCCACTTCGCCTTGACCTCGAGCAACAGCACCTCCTTGGGATCAAGTCCGTGGCGTAGGGTGTCCCGGCCTGCTACCAGGCCGGGATCCTGTATGCGATGCCGACGGTCACGGACGCGCAGTTCCCGCTCAAGGGATCGTCGAGCGCGTTCTCCGTGAGCCCGACGGCGTGGTGTCCATAGCCCCCGTGCGTGTAGTCGGCCCGCAGGAAAGCGGACCACGCGCTGCTGTGAATGTAGTCGACGCCGAGCGTGACGTAGGCGCCGTAGCCGGTCAGTCGCTCGAACGGGTCGGATGAGTCATAGCCCGTGTCGCGCTCCAGGGTGAGCTTCGCCCACCCGGCGCCCACGAACGGCTGGAAGCGATACTCCTCGAAGAAACTGAATCTGGCGCCGACCTTGATGAGGTCGAGGTCCCACTCTCTCTTCTCTTCGCCCGCGCCGACGGTGTGATTCGTCTGGAGCATCCGCCCCTCGAACGCGATGTTGTCGGAGACGCCCCACATCATCCCGAACCCGAAGCCCAGGCCCTCGGTGACGTCGAACTCCTCCCTGTAACCCGCGCCGGTGGCGAACGTCACGCGCGGGAACTCCGCCCAGATCTCGGCTCCCCCGCGACCGTACCGCGTCGACCTCCAGCCCCGACCGGGTCGTGCCGCCGATGCCTCCAGAACCGTTGCGGCGAGGACCAGCGCCACCAGGACCAGCGCGACGGCGAGCAGCGTGTGGCTATTCTTCAGTCTCATTCTTGATCCACTCCCCGTAGTCCTTTGACACACCCGCGATGCCGACCGTCACGACCTCGGGCACCTCGTAGGGGTGCCTCTCGATGATCCACTGCTCAAGTGAGGGCGCCAGAGAGCGCGTCGTCTTGAAGACGCAGAGCCACTCTTCTGCTTCCTCCATTGCTCCGTTCCACCAGTAGGTGCTGCTAACGGGCCCCACGAGCTGGCCGCAAGCCGCAAGCCGGCGCCCTACCGCATCGCGGATAAGTTCCCCCGCGACTTGTCGGTCGTCGAGCGTCGTCTGGATTTGAACGAACTCGTGCGGCATGGACCGTGGCGTCACGTCGCGTGCCTCAGCGTGTGTGAGAGGGAGCGCCGGTCGGGCGCACTAGATAAGTATATACCTCAGGACAAACAGAGCGGCAAGCAAATACACCAACCAGTGGACTTCCCTGGCCCTGCCCGAGAACGCCTTGATGAGCGGGTAACTGATGAAACCGATCGCCAGCCCGTGCGCGATGCTCGACGTCATGGGCATGATAATGAGCGTCAGGAAGGCCGGTATGGCCTCCGAGTACTCGTCCCACTCGATCCCGGTGATGCACTTCATCATCATGCATCCGACAATGACGAGCGCCGGCGCCGTGACGGGATGGAGGAAGACGCCGGGGGCAATCTCGAATCCTCCCCCGAACATCTCGGCCAGCGGAGAGAAGAAGAGCGCCAGCAGGAAGAGGCCCGCCGTCATGATGCCGGCGAGTCCCGTCCGGCCGCCCGCGCTGACGCCGGCCGCGCTCTCTATGTAGCTCGTGGTGGTGGACGTTCCCACCGCGGCGCCCACCATCGTGCCCACGGAGTCAGCGAGGAGCGCCCGGTTGACGCGCGGGAGCTTCCCGTCCTTCATGAACCCGGCCTGCGTTCCGACGCCGATCAGCGTACCAACGGTGTCGAACATGTCGAAGAAGAGGAAGATGAAGATGGGAGTGAGATACTCCCATCGGAGCGCCCCGATCGGATCCATCTTGAACAGCGTCGGCTCGAGCGTCGGCACGGCGAAGACGCCGGTGAACGTGATGAGTCGGGTCGCCAGACCGGCGGCGCCGGTGGCGAGTATGCCCCAGAAGATCCCGCCGCGGACCCTCGCCGCCATCAGTATCCCGGTGACCGCGAGACCGAAGAGGGCCAGCAGGGTGTGCGGGCGGTGCAGGTCGCCGAGGGTCAGGTAGGCGGCCGGGTCGGACTCGATGATGCCCGCGTCCTTCAGGCCCAGGAACGCGATGAAGAGACCGATGCCCGCCGCGGTGGCCAGCTTGAGCGTGCCGGGAATGGCCGTGATGATGAGTTCGCGCGCGCGCGCGACCGTCAGGATGGTGAAGACGACGCCAGAGATGAAGACTATGCCGAGGGCGATGGTCCACGGCACGCCCATTTTCCCGCAGACGACGAAGCTGAAGTACGCGTTGAGCCCCATGCCTGGAGCAAGCGCTATCGGGTAGTTGGCCCAGAGGGCCATTATGAGCGTGGCGATGGCGGAGCTGATGCACGTCGCCGCCATGACCGCCCGGAAATCCATGGCCGCCCCGGCGGAGGACGACAGCAGTCCGGGGTTCACGAAGATGATGTAGGCCATCGCCATGAAGGTGGTGGCACCGGCGAGAAGCTCGGTGCGAGGAGTCGTACCGTTCTCTCTGAGCTTGAAGATGCGCTCCAGCATGGCTCCCTCCCTCGTGGGCAGTATCGGAGGATCCGGCAGTCGGGCGCGGCCGCCGGAAGCCAGCAGTCGGGCAGGGACTGCGCGGCCATTCGCGGGCAGTATAGGAAGGGCTGGAAGAGCGGGCAAGGGGAAAGCTGCGGGCCTGGAACGGCCGGCGATGGGATCCGGCGGAGTCCGGAAGGAGACAGCGGGCGACCGGCTGCGCGGAGCCGACCGCCCGTCTGAGGGTAGTTCTTCTTGCGTCTGCTAGCGTTTCCCTCCACCGCCGCGCCCGCCTCCGGGCCCTCCGCTCATCCGGGAACGCATCTGCTCGCGCAGCAGCTCGGCCTTGCGAATCAGCTCGCGATACTCATTCATCTGCTCCGAGGTCAGGAGTTCCGCCAGCCGGTCCTCGGTCCGCTCGTTCAGGTCGTCCATTCCCGCTCGAATGTCATCCATCATCGACGGGTCGGGCCGTCCTCCGCTTTGAGGCCGCATCGCTGCGAACATCTCCTCGCGCTCATCCTCTGCGGCCTCGAGCGCCGCCCGGACGAGTGGCAACTGTTCGGGCTCGAGTTCGAGCTGCGTAATGATCTCGTAGACGGACGGGCCCTGGGGCATCTGCATCGCCCCTCCCCGTCCACCGGTGGGATAGCCGCTGTTCGTTTCGGAGCCGCAGCCGCTGACGGTCACCTGAACCGACAGCGCCAGCGCGAGCGCCGCGAGCAGAGACAGAGCTGTAGGGATGAGACCACGTTGCCTCGTCATTGCCGTCTCCTTCTCTTTCCGGGAAGCATTGCCGCCGCGAGATTTCGCCTCATGCTCCACCTCGCGGCGGCGTCCTGCAGGGGGGTGGCCGACCCGCGTGTCGGAGTTCGCGAGAAGGCCTCGGGAGACGGACGAGGGAGTGACCGGCGGGGTCTCCCAATCCACCGGCCGGGGGGATGCTGCTAGTCGTCGTCGACCGCGTCGTCAGCGAACGGGCACCACGGCGTCATCTGACCGGGCGTCCCGCCACCCATTCCGGGGCCGCCCATCGCGCTACGAGCGCCCATCGCGCTACCGGGACCGCCCTTTGCGCCGCCACGGCCCATCATACCACCGCCGCCCATTCCACCTCTGCGACCCATCATGCCCGGATGACCCTGACCGCCCATACCGCCATGGAGCAGCCCGCCAAGGCCCCGGTCGAAGAGCACCTTCTGGTCGTCGTCGAGAAGCGGGCGGATCTCCTTGTGGATCTGGAGCCTCAGCTTCGCCAGCTTCACTTTGATCGCGGATACTTCCTCGATGGTGTTCTCGATGGCGCCGTAGTCCGGGGCGGCATCGTCCTCGACGTCACGCGCCTCGAGCATGATGACCTTGAGCCTGTTCGTCAGCTCAGCCCGATCGTCGTTGTAATTGTCTTGGATCTTCTCTATCTGCTCCTGCTGCTCTGCTGTGAACGCCGGTCCCATGCCTCTTCCCATTCCCCGATGTCCTCCTCCGGCCCTGCCACGCATCGCGACGGCGGGAACAGCTATCAGAGCCACAGCCACCAGCGCCAGTACCACGATCGTTATGAGCTTCCTCTTCTTCGACTTCATCGTTCTCTCCCTTCGATTCCGGATCCTGAGGGCGACTGCCATCGGGCCGTCTCTTCTTCGGACCCCCGACCTCTTTCCTTCTGTGATGCCCGCGACCGTGGGTCGTGTTCCAGTCGCGAGCATGTTCTGCCTCTTAATCAAAGCAACCGTGATGCCAAAACGGGCCGGGTCGACGACGATTCTTGCGGAGCGCGCAACGCCACACTGTTACACAAGTTGCGCGCGCCGGTCGCGCGGGCGTGCCGCGTTCGGAAAGCCGGAGGTGTGTCGTTTGTTCCCCAGGAGACCTGACGGGACACCGGAAGTGCGCAGGTTCTTCGCACCCTTCGGACATGCCCGGAGGCGCGTGCGGTGAGCCCCAAACGACTACAGGTCTATTGCGTATTCCTTGATCTTGTTCTGGAGGGTCCTTCTGGAGATGCCGAGGACCTTCGCCGCGTGGGTCCTGTTCCCCTCGGTCTGCTTGAGGGTCTTTATGATGGTGTCGCGCTCGACCTCGCGCATGGTCTTGCCGCCAGTGAGTGACGTCCCCTCCCCGCCGACGGACGAGGCCTGGACCTTGGCCGGAAGGTGCTCGGGGAATATCGTCTCGCCGCGGGAGAGCACGACAGCTCGCTGCACGGCGTTCTCGAGCTCGCGGACGTTGCCGGGCCACTCGTAGTTCATCGCCATGCGCACCGTGCTCGGCGACATCTTCTTGGGCTTGCCGCCCGACGGCGCGTGGGCCCGCAGGAAGTGGTCTATGAGAAGCGGAATATCACCCACCCTGTCTCGCAGCGGTGGCAGCGTAATGGTGACGACGTTCAGCCGGAAGTAGAGGTCCTCGCGGAAGCTCCCCGCTGCTATCTCGGCTTCGAGGTCCTTGTTGGTAGCCGCGATGACGCGCACGTCAACCTTGACGTCCGTGGACCCACCGACGCGCTGCACGATATGATCCTGTAGAAACCGGAGGAGCTTCGCCTGGAGTGCCTCGGACATGTCGCCGATCTCATCCAGGAAGACGGTCCCTCCGTCGGCCGTCTCGAACTTCCCTCGCTTCTGATGAACGGCGCCGGTGAAGGCGCCCTTCTCGTGACCGAAGAGCTCACTCTCGAGGAGTCCCTCCGGGATCGCCGAGCAGTTGACCGCGACGAGGGGCTTCCTCACGCGACCGCTCGAACTGTGGATCTCCCGGGCTATCATATCCTTGCCGGTACCGCTCTCGCCGAGGAGGAGGACCGACGCGTCACTGTCGGCCACTCGGTGGGCGATGTCGAGCACGTCACGAAGCGCGTCGCTCGCCCCGATGATGCCCGTCGCGAGCGCGAACTCGTCGCGTTCGTCCGCGTGCGACTCGGGCGTGCCCTCCATCCAGCGGCCGATGACCCGCCGCACCTCGTCGATGTCTATCGGCTTCGTGATGTAATCGAAAGCCCCGAGCTTCATGGCGGAGACCGCGGTCTCAACGGAGGCGTACGCCGTCATCATGATGACGCCGGTCTCGGGGCTTAAGCTCTTGATGCGTTCGAGCGCCTCGATGCCGTCCATGCCGGGCATGCGCAGGTCCATGACGACGAGATCGTGGAAGCCGGCCCGGAGTCGTTCCACCGCCGCCTCGCCGTCGCCGGCGGTGTCGACCGCGTGGCCGTCGCTCTCGAGGACGGCGCGCAGGAGTTCCAGCACGCTGGACTGGTCGTCGACGACGAGGATGTTGAGTGGCGCTGCCTCCATCTACTCTCCTCTGGTCGCTCTAGAGCGGCGTCCCTCCACCATTCTCCCTCGACTTCGTCTCTCCGGCGACGGGGAGCACGAGCGAGAACGTCGTGCCCTGGCCCTGCGAGCTTCTGACCCCGACCCGCCCGCCGTTCTGCTCGACGACGCGAGACACGACGGTGAGACCGAGGCCGGTCCCCCTTGGCTTGGTGGTGTAGAACGGCTCGAACAACTTGCCGACCTCTTCTTCGGACATCCCCTCGCCCGTGTCGGTGACGCCGATGGTCACCGTGGGCGGGCCGTCCGTGGAGCCGCTGACAGATGTCTCGATGGTAAGTGTTCCGCCCTCGCCCATGGCCTCGATGGCGTTCAAGAGCACGTTCAGGAGCGCCTGCCGGATCTGCATCGGGTCGACGAGCACGTCCGGAAGGCCCTCACCGAGCTTCATCTCGATGCTGACGCGTTTGAACTGGGCGTCCTCAGACACGAGCGCCAGCGCCTCCTCGATCATCGTGCCGGAAGATATCTGCGTCCTGTCGGGCGCCACCGGACGCGCGAAGTCCAGGAGTTCCTGGACGACGCGGTCCAGCCGCTCGACCTCTTCTATCATAATGTCCGAGTAGCGCTCCTCCTCGGAGCCGGGCTCGAACTTCGTCCGGAAGAACTGCGCGAACCCCTTGAGCGAGCTCAGAGGATTGCGGACCTCGTGCGCGACACCGGCAGCCAGTCTGCCGAGCGACGCCAGATGGCGTTCCCTCTCGACGGCTTCCTTGAGCTCCTCGATCTCGCGCAGGTCCTGGAAGAGCAGCACGGTCCCGGCACGCTCGCCCTCTTCGTCCCACAGGGACGAGGCGGAGAGAGCGACGGGCACGGACCCGGCACGACCGACCACGCGCGTCTCGGTCTCGAGAACCTCCCGCTCGCCGGTCAGTACGCGGTCGACCTCCGCCCGGTCCGCGTCGTGGTCGACGCGCATGACGTCGTTCACGTCCGCCCCGTCGACGACCGCGGCCCCCAACCCGAGGATCGCCCTCGCGCCGGCGTTCACGGTCACGACGTGCCCGGTAGCATCGAGAGAGACGAGTCCGCTCGTCATGCTTTCGATGATGTTGCTCGTGTAGGAACGCATGTTCTCGAGGGCGGTCCGCGTGGACCTGTGGGTCGCTATTATGAAGAGGAAGTAGATGGCCGTGCCGCCCACGAGAAGCAGGACACCCGCGAGCATGAGCGTGTAGTTTCTGGAGGAATGGAAGGCGGCCTCAAGTTCGGTGGCGTCGAGGCCCACTACGGCGGTGATCGGAACGGGAGCGTTGGGATCGACCGGACGGCCGAGGAGTTCCTCGAGCCTCGCCCGGACCAGCTCGGGGTCGGCCGGAGTGACCAGAGCAAGGCGCCCAGGCGGCCCCATCCTGCTGCGGCCCAACTGCCGGAGCCTGTGGTCGGCAGCCGCCGGAGGAGGCAGGTCGATCGAGACGCGATACTCGTAGACGCGGCGCCCGCCGGTCTCGACGATCCTGGTCCCGACCGCTATGTCGACCCGCACGCCCGTCGGCCCGTGTCCCCCGGGAAGCCCGATGCGTCGGACGCCTCTGGGGTCACCACGGACGTCCGTTCTGACGTCGGCCTCAGGCAGTAGCCGGCCTACCTCCACACTGTCGCTATGTACGACAATCCTGCCGTCGCTATCCAGCAGGGCCAGGTAGGCGATGCCGGGGTGGGTCGATGACACCTCCTCGAAGAAGGTGTTGATGCGGGTGGGGCGCCACGCGGGAGACATGAGCTCGGCCCTGAGGTCTGCCCGCGTGAACGAGAGGATCCCCCGGGCCTGATACCAGAGGATCTCGGACAGCTGCTCCCGCCCTCGACCGATGTCGCGGTACGAGATGAAAGCCACGGTGATCGCCAAGAGGACGATGCCGATGACGATGGATGTGATGGGTAGATAGGCCACTCGCTTCGAACGCATGCTGTCTTGCCTCCCAGGCCATTAGACACCATGAGTTCGGAGGCGGGCAAGAGGAAAGCACGGCTGCGTGTGGCAGATGCCGCAGGCATTGAGGACGCCGGCCGCGTGAGTTCGCCACTGACGCGACGCAGGAGGCTCAGTAGTGGCCGAGCGTCCCCGAACTGCGCGCACGCCGGCAGCCCCACTCGAGCACGGCGAGCCCCGCGGCGAGCGATACTCCCGCGGCCACCGCGAGGAAGAGCAGAGAACCGGCAGACCCGGTCGCGGCGGCGCACCCGGCCCCGTAGCGCGCAACGGCGAGTGCGTGTGTGGTCGGCAACGCTCCCGCCCCCGCCTGGAGCCAGCGGGGCAGCATGTCGACCGGGAAGTAGACGCCACCGAGGAGCCCCGCGGCGCCGCTCACCGCCCACGAGATCGGTTCTCCCTCCTTCGAGACCATGATGACGCCGGCGGATGCCAGCCCGGCCCCGCACATGACGAGCAGGTACAACCCCAGAGCCGCGACCAGCGACGGCGAGAGTCGGAGGTTCAGACCGATGAGAGCAGCGGCGCCTGCCATCAGGAGCGCCCCGCCCAGGACCGTGATGGCGAGTTCGCCGGCGCCCGCCAAGAGCACCAGCACCGGTGTCGGCAAGCGGGTCGTCAGGAGCAGCTCCAGCGTCCCCTGGAGCTGTTCGCGCCGGACGGCGGAGCGGAACGAATGCAGCCCCGAACTCGCGAGCGAGTGCACGAAGATGCCCACGACGGCGAACGACGAATAACTCATCCCGTAGTGCTCGATGAATCCGGAGCCGGCGCACGACACGACACGACCCACGAACGAGAACGTCACGAGCGACAACACGAGCGATGCCAGACCGAGCGCGAGCTTGGCCCGGTAGCTCGCGTAGGTGGCGAGTTCCCGCCTGAAGAAAGCAAGAGCGGAGGTGAGCACGAGCGATACCGCGCCGGTCTGTCGAGGTTCCGTCCTCACGCTCCGACCCTCCCCCCGCCCAGCTCGATCACGAGGTCGCACCGTGAGGCAACCGCAGGGTCGTGCGTAGCCAGCACCACGGACCGTCCCGAGCGCGCGCGGCGCTTGAGCGCTCCCCACAAGAGCTCGCGCGCCCTTTCGTCCACCGACGCGAACGGCTCGTCAAGAACGAGCAAACGGGGCTCCCCGAGGCATGCCCTGGCCACGGACAGCCTGGCCAGCGCCCCGCGCGACAGGCTTCTGGCGGGCCTGGCGAGAAACCTCTCCAGGTCCAGCTCGGCGGCGAGCCGCATGATCTCCGCGGCGATCCGACCGGAGCTGATGCCCTTGAGCCGAGCGAAGAAGGCAAGGTTGTGCCTGGCCGACAGGCGCCAGTAGAACGACCGGCCCGTGCCCAACGACACTCCAATGGAGCGGCGCACCGCGGACTGCTCGGTCACGACGTCGCTACCGAAGACGAACCCTCGCCCTGACGACGGCCTGACCAGCGTCGCGATGATCCTGAGGGCGGTCGTCTTGCCCGCCCCGTTCGGCCCGACCAGAGCGGCGAGCTGTCCCTCCCCCACGGAGGCCGAGACCCCCGCGAGCGCCGGCACCTCTCGCCCCTTGTGCACGTAGTTCTTGCACACGCGCTCCAGCCTGACCGCCGGCGTTTCGTTCATTGAGCCCCCGTACCACTCATGGAGCACCCGGCGCGGATCCGCCATCCGCGGGCCCGGACGCGGACCCGGGAGACACCGCGAACGACCACGCGCTCACTCTGCCGCCCGCCGGGGCGACGCGAACCAGTTCCGGCTCGGGCGTCCCGACGAGGTCGCACGCGATGAGCCCCGCGGCGCCCGCGACGTTGTCGAATCCCGCGCGCGTCGAACCCGTCTCGCCGTCCAGCAGGTACACACCCTCGACGTCCCAGATCAGCAGGTCGAAGGTGGAGCCTCCCGCGGCGGCGACCGACAGGTTCCCCCCGGCGGCGGCCGGAGCTTCTCCCATGTCACCAACGAGCAGGCATGGATCGTAGACGTTCTCGCGGGTCTCGAACCTCCACATGACGTCGCCCGACCCGGGGTCGCACGCGTACAGGAACCCGTCGCTGCACCCGAGGACCAGCTCGCTGCCGGGGCCCCCATCGAGTTCGACGGGGGTAAGGCAGTTCACGGGCTCTCCGGTCTCACGGAGCGCGTCTCTGATGAACCTGGGGATCTTCGGGTTTGTAAGATGCGACTCGTGTGACTCGACCCCGAACTGCAGCCTGTCGAGCACTTCGCCGGTCCGCGCGTTCATCACAACGACCGCGCCCGCGAAGCAACCGACGGCCAGCTCGGCGATGCCGTCACCGAGGAAGTCCGCAAGCACCGGCGTCGAACTGACCACGCCCTCCGGGTTGAGGCGCTCGCGCCTACCCAACCCTACTTCCCACGCGAGTTCACCTTCGCCAGAGAGACACAGCAGGTGGTTCCCGTTCTCGGCGACGAGGACCTCGTCCCGGCCGTCTCCGTCCACGTCCAGCGCGGACGGGTGAGTGAACCCACTCGCGAACGGCCCGCTGGCGGAGACCGCATCGCGAGACCATAGCTCGCGCAGGTCGTCACCGGCGAGAGCCGCCAGAACGTCGTCCCGCTTCTTCCCCGCGGTGTAGACGATGCCCGGACCGAAGCCGTCCGAACTCCCGCCGGCCGGCCGCTTGCACACGCGAGCGCAGACCAGATCACCAATGGTTCCAGCCAGAGTGGCTCCGAGCACGTGCTCTCCCGTCGCACCGTCGAGCACTGAGAGCTCGTCGCCACACGCCACGACCACCTCGACCGTCCCGTCGCCGTTAAGATCCGCCGCTACCACGCACGAGCGCTGGGGGAAGGCGGCGCGCCAGAACACGTCCCCACTTGCGCCGTCGAGAACCACGACGCCGGACGGTTCGTTGCGTCGGCCTCCGTGCAGCAGGACCTCGTGTCGACCGTCGCCGTCGAGATCCGCGACCGTCCCGCTGAGCAGCACCTGCCCCGGAAAGCTGACGCTGCGCTCCCACAAAACCTCGCGCGTGAACCCGGGGCCGGGCTCCGACGGCAGCACGAGGTCCGGCGTGCGTGCGTCCGCAGAAATCGAACGGGTCAGGTCGGCCGCTACCGCGTCCGCGCGCATCGGGCCGGGCGGGGCGGCGAGTATCACCGCCGCCACCGCCACCCATAGCCACGCCCGCAGCCTTCTTCTAGTAATCGACAAGGCAGACGTCCCTGTTCGAGCAGTTCCCGAAGTCGAACGCGCACTCGTCGACTCCACCGCAGTTGCCCCAGTCGATGAAGATGTAGCACATCATCGATGCGGGGATTGCCCCCTCGGTCACCGAGGACAGGGAACTACCGTTGGCCATCCTGAGATGCTTCATTGAGATTCCTCCTCTCATGAACAGCGGCGCCACGGCGGCGCTACTGCGTGTCAATGATACAGCTGTCCGCGGTGACGCATCCGTTGTCCAGGTCGAACAACCAGCACACGTCGGCGTTCGGACATTGCGAGTAGTCGACGAGGCAGATGTCGCTCACTTCTCTCTGCGCCGCCGGCACCGAACGGACCAGCCCGTTCGCGACCTTCATGTGTCTCATCCCATCACCTCCCCTCACGCATGTTGACACCACCCAGTTCGTCCCTACGCGTCCCGCCCGATTCTCGCCCGGCGTCGAACTCGGGACGGACCGCTTGCCGCGCCGCCTCCGCGAGCCTCGCCCTGCTCTTTTTGGGAAGAGACACGTAGAGCCACATCGACAGCTCCAGTATCCGCTGCGTTACTCGACACCGAGGTCCCGTCGGCCCGGCGAACGTTCCCTCGGCGGATTCGACGTCGTGCAGGCACGCCCCGCCGCACAGGCCGAACGCCCAGCAATCTGCGCAGGCGGCGGACCGTCGCCCCAGCGCGCCAAGCAATCTGCCGACGGCGAAGCGGTCGAGCCCCCCGCCCACGTCGCCGACGGCGTATCGCGCGTCACCCGCGAACCGGTGACAGAGGTACAGACGACCGTCGTGGTCGACGGAGACGTAGCGGGCGCCGGCGCCACAGGGCGCGAGACGCTGTCGACCCAGCTCAAGAGCAAGCACCGGCTCGATGAAGCACCCCGCCGATGGACGACGCCCCGCGCGTATCGACTCGAGCTCCGCGCGGGCAAGCTCGTCCAGCTCCCCAACAAGCCTATCGGCGAACTCGGTGGTCATAGGCGCGCCGCTCACCGGCGCCAGGTGGACGACCCCGAATCCGAGTCCCACGAGATGGCCGACCAAGTCCGTCAGTGCGACGGAGTCCTCGGTCACGGTCGCTCGCGCGCCCGGACGCATGCCCTCTGGAAGCCCCCGGAGGTTAGCGGCTATTCTCTCGTACGAACCACCGCCGTCCGGAAATGGCCTGTGAGCGTCGTGGGAGTTCGCCGGGCCGTCTATGCTCACGAGAATGCGGACCCCGACAGCGTGGAGCATCTCGGCCACGTCCGGTGTGAGAAGTGTGCCGTTCGTCGTCATGTGAAACGAGATGTCCACGCCTCGGGTCGCCGCGCGGCCGCGCGCGTACCGGGCCGTGCGTTCGATGAGACCGGGATTGAGCAGCGGCTCCCCACCGAAGAAGACGACGGAGACGCTCCTCTCCCCAAACGACTCGCTCAGCAGGAGGTCGATCGCCGCGCGGGCGACATCGTCAGACATCAGTCTCGATGTGTGAGGCTCACGTCCCAGATAGCAGTAATCGCAGGAGAGATTGCATCCCCCGGAGACGTTGAGCGCGACCGACGCGATTCCGCTTAGGCTAGGCCCATCCGCGCCGGACAGGTGGCGCTCATCCATCGTGAATTCGAGGTGTGCCCCATGACAGAGCAGAGCGTCGCGCCGGCCTCCGGTGAGCACGGAGATCTCGCCCAGCGCCTCACCAACAGGACCCGGACCGTGGTTCATGCGCAGCACGTCCAGCGCGGCGCTGGACTCTCCGGCCCGGAGCCACCTGATGACGTCCGAGGCCAGCCCATCTGCTTCGAAGAAGAGCCCCGACCGCGTGTCGAACACGAACACGTCGTCGTCGACCTGGAAATCGTGGAGCCCGTCGGCGGGAGCACGACCTCGCCCGGTCGTGTTCCCGTCCAAACGGTCAGGACCCGGATCGGGACTCGCCCCCGAGTCGGTTCGCGCATGCGACCCGGCTTCCCCGGCGCGCTCCACGATCGCGAGCCGCCTCGACATGCGGCCGAGCACGAGTCGCGCCCTGTCCTGTGACCGCCGGAGGTGCGATTCGAGGATGGTGGCGCCAAGGAGCGCAGCCCCGGCGGCGCCCCGGTCGTATCGCGAGCACACCAGTTCCACGAGTTCGTCCAGCGCTCCCGACCGCGCACCGAGCCGCAGGAGTTCGCCCGCCCCGCACGCCTCGGCGGGTGTCGCCAGACCGCTCCTCGTGGCCATCAGCCACGCCGCCGCCGACCACCGTCGCGCCGACAGGTCAGGCTCCAGGTCTTCTATGTCATCTGCAAGCTGGTAGGCCGCGTGGTAGTCCTCGACTATCCGCTCAGCCCGGGCGAGCGTGTCGGGACGTCCGGCCAGGAGGGCCATGCCAGCCGCGGAGGCCTTGAGCGGCGACATCTTGCGTCCGAGTTTCGTGAGGGTTTCCGCAAGGGCCTCCTCCCCGACGGCGGACCCCCCGTCGTCGGACATGAGCACGCGCGACTCCCACTCCAGGCTCGTGAAGAACTCGTCGAGGTATCGTTCGAGGTGAATCCAGAACGCGGACCCCGTCGGGAACAGACGCGAGTACTCGAGCACGAACCGAAGGAACGAGTCATCGGAGAGACGGGCGGCCGCGGGAGTGGGGCTCTCGTCGCCGTCGAGCCATCGGTCCTGCTGGAGGAAGTGCGCGGCCCCGAAGGCATTCCCGAGCGCCATGGTCCTCGCCGCCGCCAGGCAGTCGGCGAACGGGTGCGCGCCGGCCAGTGCGAACGGAAGGAGTATGACTATGTTGCCGGGTGTGATGCCGGGGTCGGCGCATCGTGACGGAAGGCAGGAGACATCGGGCCGCGCGGCCGGACGGCCAGCGCACGGCTCCGCGAGGTCCGCGCTCTGCCCACGGGCCTCCTCGAAGCGCCGCGCAACCAGCCTGCACTCCGCTCCGGGATCGTAGAAACCTATTCTGGACAAGTCGAGCGTTCCACCGGGGAATCGGGAGCGGTGCATCAGGCGATCGGGCAAATGAGAAGGGCGAACCCCGGGTGGAGTCCGCCCTGCAGATCATGGTTCCAGGATGAGGTACGGCCGGCAGGTCTGGTGCGGGAGAGCGTCCGAGATAGCCTGCCGGCCGTCGTGGGCTGACTCCATCCCCGCGGAGGTGAGAGCAAGTTACTGACCAAGCTAACTGCCTGGGATGGAGCTATGACGAAGAGCCGTGTCGTAGGTGCGTCCTGCTTCTGGATGCTTCGGCTCTTCCGGGGGTAACCTTTCACACTGTCTATATCGATTACAGCCGCGGCGCCTCTCCAGCATGCAGCTGTCTTGATCTCAGCCGAGGAACGGCGATGCAATTCCGATGAGCAGGATCACGACCATTACCTTTGTCTTCGCCGCACTCGGCATTTCCTCAACCTCTATGTGATCTCCGCGGGGACTTCCGCGGTGGTCTCATAAACGGAAGGAGAAGCAGACCAAAGAGCGACCGGACTCGCCCCCCCTGCGTATCTAACACCCTGGCCGCCTCTCCCTCCGTATTCCGTTGTCAAGTCATCCACATACTCTTAGGGCATCAAGTGTGCCAAGTGTGCCAGAAATGGCCGCTCAATCGGAAAGGACGTCGCCTCTCTAACCACTGATACCCAAATCACTTACGACCGCTCGACGACGCGTGCCAGACGTTACTGACTCCGCTTCAGGACACGATTCGGACGCCCTTTCAGATATCTCGTAGGACCGGGACTGTAACCCCCTGACTCTCAAACAGTTGCGGCACCGTCAAGATCTGGACGGTCCGTCAGGTTCCTGACGCGCCGGTGGGCCGCCCATGGGTGCCGGCGGACCCCGACGGCCGATGGCCCCTAGCCGGGCCGGCCACGCACGCGCGGCGCGGTGCCGGGCGCGCAGGCTGCCTGGCTGGCGGCACCATGGAAACACCCCCGGCGCGTCGCGCCCCGGGGGTGTTGGGACTCTCTCTGTATGGACTCGGGACGTGCCCGTTCAGCGGGCTCTACCCGATCCCGTACTTCCTCATCTTGGCATGGAGGCCCGGCCGCGAGAGCCCCAGGAGGTCCGCAGCGGCCTGCTTGTTCCAGCCGGTCCTGCCGAGAGCCTCAAGGATGCGGCTCTTCTCCAGCGCCTCCACCTCGTCCTTCAGTGAACGCCTCAGCGCCTCGTCCGAGCGGAGCCCGGTCTGGTACTGGTCGCGGAGCTCGGGACGAACCTTGTCGATACCGATGACATCATTGTCCGCCGCAAGCGCCACTCCCCTGCGCACGTCGTTCTCGAGTTCGCGGACGTTGTTGCCGCGCCAGTCGTGCTTCGTGAACAGCTCGCGCACCTCGCGGCTGAACCCGGGGATCGACTTCCCCTCGCGCTCGCAGTAGAGCTTGAGGAAGTGCTCCATAAGGAGCGGGATGTCGTCCGGACGGTCCCTGAGCGGCGGGATCTCGATGACGACCGCGCAGAGCCTGTAGAAGAGGTCGCGCCTGAACCGGCCTTCCTTGACCTCCTCGGCCAGGTCCTTGTTGGTCGCGGAGATGACGCGCGCGTCGCTGGTCCGGGTCACGTTCTCCCCGACTCTGCGATACTCGCCGTTCTGCAGGAACCGGAGCAGCTTCACCTGCAGCTGGGGGCTCATCTCGCCGATCTCATCCAAGAAGAGCGTCCCCTGGTCGGCAACCTGCACCAGGCCCTCGCGGTCACGGTCTGCGTCGGTGAACGAGCCCTTGACGTGGCCGAACAGCTCGCTCTCCTGCAAATGCTGCGCGATCGCGCCCGCGTTCAAAGCGACGAACTTGCCGGTCTTGCTCCGCCCGCCCTGATGGATGGCGCGAGCGATGATGTCCTTGCCGACGCCCGACTCGCCGCGGACGACGATGGGCACCCGGCTATCCCTTAGCCGGTCGACGCTCGCGAGGATCCGCTGCATCTCGGGGTTCCTGGTGATGAACCCTGATGACTCGGGTGATGTCCCGAGCTCTTCGGCGAGACGGCCGTTCGCTTCCCACGCGCTCGATTCGCCCAGTCGCGAGCAGGCAACGCCCAGCATCCTTGCGGCGGCGCCGATGAACTCGATGTCGCTCTGGGTGAAGGGTGTCGAACGCTCGCTAACGAAGCGGTCCGCATACAGGACATATGAGCGGTCGCGGCGGAACCCGACCTTGGCCGGGATGAGCGCGACGGCGCCTACGTCCTGCGGCGCGCCCCCGTCGGAGGAACGCCCGTCGCTGATCACGAGAGGTCTGGCGTGCCCGCGCGCGGCCAGAGTGGTGCGGACGAACCGTGTGGCCTCGACAACGCCCCTGCCGGACCGGTCCACGGAAGTGGCAATGACCGGCGCCGCGCCCTCGGTGAGCGAGAAGAGCAGCAGCCTGTCGGCGACCAGCACGTCGGCGATCTCTTCGGCGAACTGATGGAGATCCTCCGCGCGCGGCTCCGCGGTCTCGAGGAACCTGTATCCCTCTGCTATGGTCGAGTACCTCGCCTGCAGCGACACCGCCGCGTCGGCGAGCCCCGCGTCCAGCTCTCTGAGTATTGCGTCGACCTCGGCCAGGCCCTGCGTATCGTGCCCGACCTCAAACTTCAGCCGCGACCTCTCGAGCCATGTTCTGGCGCGGTCGGGCTGGCCGCCCCTCTGAAGCGCCTTCCCGCGCTCGAGCTGGCAGCGCGCGACCCAGCCGCCGGCCCCGACCCTGGTGAAGATGGCCTCTGCCGCCGAAAAGCGCGCCTCGATCCTGTCGAGGGGAAGCTGACCCTGCGGCGCCGAGTCCCTGAGGCCCACACCGTCGGCCATGGCGGTCCTGGCGAGTTCCATCGACTCGCCTATCCTGCGCAGCATCTCCTCGGCCCGCGTGATCAGCACCTCGGCGGCTGTCGCCTCACCCTTCGCGTAGCAGACGCTGGCCAGCACGCGCAGGGTGGCGCCCTCCTCGAGCTTGTCGCCGATCTCACGAGTGAGCTTGATGGCCTCCGAGCAGTCGCGTTCGGACTCCTCGAGCCTGCCGAGTCTGAACAGAACGTCGGCGCGGCGGCGAAGCACCTCGCCCACGACGTCACTGTTCGAAGACAGCCTGTAGGCGCATCCCAGAGCCCTGTTCAGGGTTCCGAGCGCGTCCTCGTTCCTGTCCTGGTCCATTTCGAGGTGGCCGATGAACTCGAGCGCCAGCGCCTCGGCCCGGAGGTATCCGCGCTCCTGACTCGTATGAAGCGCCTCGTCGAAGAGGCCGCGCGCCCTGCCCCACTCGCGCCGCTCGCGGCACACGTTGCCGAGCGCCGTCGAGGCCGCGACGAAACCTCTGGTCGCGCCGATTCTCGAATAGATGTCACGCGCCTCGTTCAGATGGCCCTCGGACTCGGCCCAGCGCGACAGCTTGTAGAGGATGATGCCGAGGTTGGTCAGCCTGTCGGCTATCGCGGCCGAACGTCCGAGCCGTCTGTCGATCTCGAGCGCATCTTCCAGGTGCTCGAGCGCGCCGTTCAGATCGCCCATGCGCTTCGCGAGAATGCCGAGGTTGTTGTAGGCCGAGGCGAGCCCGGCCTCGTCGCCCAGACGCTTCTGCGAGACGAGGTAGTCGGTGAAGTAGTCGCGAGCCGCGGTGATGTTGCCGAGCTCTGCGTTGGCTATGCCGAGGGCCTTGCCGGCCTCGGCGAGCAGAGGATTGTCGGGAGACATCCTCAGGGTTTCGTACGCCTTCTGAGCGGCTCGGAGCGCCTCGTCGTAGCGGCCGCTCTCGATCTCGACCCTCGCGAGGACGACGTTCGCCTCGGCCCAGACCGAGGTCGCGTTCTCATCGAGTTCGAGGTCGTCAAGCTTGGCGCAGTAGTTACGCGCGCTCCTGTAGTCGCCAAGACCCAGGTGGCACCTCGCGATGCGCACGAAGAGCCCTGCGGCTTCCATGTCGGAGAGCTCAGCTCCGAGTTCCCCTCCACCTGCCTGAACGAAGTAGCCAAGCGCGTCCGAGTAGCTGTCGGACCCGAGATAGACGTCTCCGAGTCGGATGGCCGTCAGCGCCGCATCCCTTGCGCTGCGCGATTCCATCGCCTTTCGGAACGCCTCCAGCATCTCGCGTTCCCGGCTATTGTCCGGTCGCTGACGTGCCAAAGCAGGCCCCGCAGTCAGATTGCTTTCCAGGTCCTTCTTGCGCCTACAGCAGTACTACGAGGAAACCGAAGAGGGTCCTGATCTCGATACGAAGCACGCCGAGACGTCCGAGCAGCCGTGCTTCGTCGATCACATCGTCGTCCTCTTCGTCACCGCCGGTCGCGGCCGGGTCGCCGTTGGTCCTGCCAATAACGGTGTTGTTGCCCCAACGGTCATCGTCGCCGCCGTCGATGTCCTCGCCGTCGTCACCGTCCTTGAAAGTGGTGACAGTTGTCACGCTGTCACCAGTGACTGACGGGCGCTGCAGCGTCGCTGAGCCTGCAGGAACACTGCAGAGGCCAAGACTCAGCGCGAGGACCACAAGCAGGCCGAGAATTCTCCTCGTACTCACTGCCTTCCTCCTTGTGGTTGCTGTCTGGAGATCTCCAAACAAACAGAACTAAACAAAACTCGAGGTCGCGTCATCGTACGTCTTCATCGCCGGGATTGATGCGCCAATACTCCGCCCGGCGGCGGATTGACGCTGCTACTAGTGGGGGTGTCCGGTGGGCAACTGCTTGCCCAAGTCCATACTACCACGATCGGGGCCAACCGGTCAAGAGCCGCTCACGGATTCGGAGGCGGATTCAGCGAAGGCCGCTCAGGAACAGCCCATCCCCACCTTGTCTGACACGTGCCGGACCATCGGGTTCAGGCATCGCTCGAACATGAGCCGGCCTTTCTCGGCCGTCGCGGCCGACGGCCGCCCCTCGGCCCCGCTCCAGCCGGACTCCGGGGGAGCTGTCCCAATACCCTCGGGGAAAGCCCGGAACCGCGTTTCACACTCCTCCTCGCCATCCGCCGCCAGGTCCATCCGCACCAGATCCGGGTGCAGGAAGAGCATCAGGGAGGTCTCCGCCTCGCAGGCGTGCTCGACGCCATCCTGTTGAGTGAGGATGTCGCTGATGTCGGTCCAGTACGGAAAGAGGATGGAGACGTCGCAGAGCCCCTCCCCGCATGCCGGCTCCGCCAGGAGCGGCAGGGCGCCCTGCTTGAGCGCCTCCTGATGCGCGAAGGAATACCCGTCTATCGCGCAGCCGTGCGCCGTGACAATGAAGAACTGCCGGAACCCCTGGCGCTCCCAGTCCTCCAGGACGTCGGTCACGAACGCCCTCAGGGCCTCGGGAGAGAACCCGGCGGTCCCCGGCACGAACCGGTCGCAGGGGAGGTTGACGCCGTAGCCAACGGTCGGGGCCGTCGCGACGCCCGTCGCCTCAGAGACACGGGTCGCGAACGCCTCCGCGATGAGTGTATCGGTGGCCAGCGGGAGATGCAGCCCGTGCTGCTCGCACGTGCCCACGGGGATGATGAGAGCCCGACACCTCTCGAGGTAGTCGGCGACGTCCTTCCAGCTCATCTCGGAGAGTCTCATCTCTTGTCCTCGCGGGGAACGCGATCGGGGTCCGTCGTGACAGGGGCCGCGCGGGCGGGCGGGATAGCGCCATCAGTCCAGCGCGTCTAGAGAAGGAAATCGTCCATGTCCGAGTCGCGCTTCTTCGGGCGCTCTACGGTCGGGCGTTCCTCTGGTCTGGCGGGGCGTGGCCTCGTCACCGGCTGGACTCCGACCGGCAAAGGCTCGACGCCGGTCCCTCCCCCGGCGGTAGCGGGCCGTCCGCCTTCTGTGGCCCCGGCGTCCACCGCCCAGCGGGACATGAACTCGATGAAGTCGCGCAGGTTCCGGTCGCCGGTGTCCCAGTTCGCCTGGTACCAGACCCACCTGCCGTCCTTCTCCTCGACGGCGAGCCCGGCGTCCTTGAGCTTCCGAAGGTGATACGAGACCTGAGGCTGCGTCAGCCCCAGCTCGGCGACGATCTGGGAGACGTTCTTCCTGATGCCGAGAACGGCCAGAAAGACCGAGAGGCGGGTGGTGTCGCCCAGTTCCTGAAGAGCGGAGAAGGGCCGCAGCATGCTTCCGTCCGGTTGAGGTTCTGTACAGGAGTGACACTGATAGAGCTAGCACCGTCCGGCGAGCCAGTCAAGCGCAATGACGGAGCGCGTGGGCGGTTCCGCACGGTCGCGTGGCCGCACGCCGACCGCCGCCGTGGGCCAGCCATCACGGCCGGACCGTCCGTCACGACCGGAGAAACCTGTTCCCGTGGGCACCAGACCATTCTAGAATGGTCGAAACAGAGCATCTGCGGGAAGAGACGAAGAACACGCGAAGCGGGGGCACGGCGCCCGCACCGCTAGAGCGACGGTTCGCTCCGGAGGCAGTCACCGTGACGAAGCAGCATCCATCCAAACCCGATCTGAGAAAGCCGCGTCCATCCAAGCCCGACCTGAGAAGGCCGCGTCCATCCAAGCCCGACCTGAGGGGGCTCTCGCTCGACGAGATCACGTCCCTCGTTCTGAAGCTTTCTGAGCCCGCCTACCGGGCGGGCCAGATCGCGGACTGGGTGTTCGCGAGAGGCGTACGAAGCTTCGACGAGATGACGAATCTCTCCAAGACCCTGCGCGAGAGGCTGTCGAAGAATGCGACGCTTTCCTGTGCTAGCGTAGTCGAGACTTACGAATCCAAAGCGAAGGCGGACGAGACCAAGAAGCTGCTGCTCAAGTACGCGGACGGCGCCAGAATCGAGGCCGTGTTGCTCAAGGACGAGGACAGGATCACGGGGTGCGTCTCGTCGCAGGTCGGCTGCAAGTACGGATGCTCGTTCTGCGCCACGGGCTCGATGGGATTCGCGCGCAACCTGACCGCGGGCGAGATCGTCGAGCAGGTGATCGCCCTTCGGGAGGCCGCTGCGCCCGAACGGCTCAGCAACGTGGTCTTCATGGGCATGGGCGAACCGCTCGACAACTACGACAGCGTGATGGCGGCTGTCAGGATCGCGAATGCCGAGTGGGGTCTCGGGATAGGCGCGCGCCGCATAACCATCTCGACCGCCGGACACGTCCCCGGCATACAGAAACTCGCCAGGGAAGGTCTGCAGGTCCAGCTCGCTGTCTCTCTCAACGCGCCCAGACAGGGACTGCGCTCCACGCTGATGCCGATCGCGGACATCTACTCGCTGACCCAACTCACCGATGCGATCGAACGCTACTCAGAGAGCACGGGACGCCGAGCAACGCTCGAATACGTGCTTCTTCGCGATATCAACGATTCACCCGAGTTGGCCGACGAGTTCGCCGCGATCGCCCGAGGGCTCCTATGCAAGGTCAATCTCATCTGTTATAATGAAGCTAAGGACTCAGTGTACGCACCCTCTACCGATACAGCAGTCGAGCAGTTCTTCTCGCGCGTGAGCGGGCGTTGCCCGACGGTCGTGAGGAGAATGAGCCGCGGCAGCGACATCGCCGCGGGCTGCGGGCAGCTGTGTGTCTCGCTCGACGGGATCCGACGGCCGCGAGCCGGACGGCGCCCCGGAGCGCGCCGTTGACCTTCTGGTGGTGAGTGCAATGGACAGACTGAGACCCCTGATCGCAGCGGCAATAACGGCGGCCCTCGTTTCCACGAGCGTCGCCGCGACCGATTCTCCAGCTCGCGAGAGCTCCGAGCTCGAGCTTGAGAGCCTGGTCCGCGAGATCGGGAACGTCCTCCCCCAATCGTGGCAGATCATCGAATCCGGCATCGGACAAGTACCCATCGGGTGGACGGGCCCGGAGACCGGTCTCTACGTCATGGTCGAGGACACGAGCACGCGCTTCTTCCATCCTAACGGCTTCCACTACTACTCCTTCTACAGAGTCTGGCTGATGCCGTCCGGGTGGGAGGGCGAAATGAGGCACACGCCCTACACAACCGACAGCGCGCCCGCGTTCCTGTTGGGGTTGAGCGCTGACTGCGTCGCACTGTACCACACGGCCGGCGGCAACGTCTGGGCCGACGGCCCCGCGGTATTCTGCTCGACGCTCGGTCTGAACGCGATCAGGTACTCCGACCTGACTCGGCGCGTGGTCGACCTGGAGATCGAGGGCCGGCTGACCGAGGCCGCCCACGCCGTCGACGACCGGGGGAACGAGCCCGCCTCGCGTTCGGAGGCCGCATCGTTCGAGATGAGCCCGTACCGGATCGTCGGACTCGCCGGCGACGGACCGGGACTGTATCTGGAGTACGTTTTCGGGAACGAGGACGACCCGGACGAGTCGCAGCTCGATGACCTGACCGAGCAGCTCGTGGGGAGTGTCTTCGAGAGATTCCCGGAGGTCGAGTCGCTCTATCTTCGCCGTTGCACGCGCGATACCTTCACTGATACTATCGTCAACCGCGACTGACGAAACTCCCACCATGGCCGCAGGGTCACACGTTCGGGAGTCGGCACTGCCGGCTGGGCGTGACCGTGCCCAGGCGGCGGCTCGGTGCACCCGCGGTCCAATGACAGCGAACCTGGGTGGCCGCGGTCCGCCAACACCTGCTCGGTTCGACAACATCATGGAGGACGACCATGCCCGCGTGGAGAAAGACACTTCTTGCCCTGCTGGTTCCGGTTCTGATGACGCTCGCACTCTCGACGGCCGCGCTCGCGGACAAACACAGCGCGTTCTTGGAGTTCTCCGCAGGAGACCTCACCGATTTCGAGATCTGGGATGACAGCCACTTCAGTCCGACGGGTGAGCTCTACTACAACCGCGTCGACGGGCTTCTCTTGTACATGGGTATGAAGTACCGCTCGGACACTCAGCTTCATCCCAGGCTCAAGGCCGTGTGGGGCTGGCCGTCCTCGCGCAGCGACTCCTACTACCAGCTTCACATCGAGCAGCCCATCCACAGTCAGGACAGCTTCTCGTTCGGGGTCAGCCTCTACAACAGAAGCGCGTGGAGCCGCGAGGACGCGGAGACCATATCCGACTTCGGCAACAACGTGCAGGCGTTCTGGGCGCGGATCGACGACCGCGATTACTTCCGCCAGGACGGCGTGACAGTCTTCGCGCAGCACAAGGCAACGACGCAGCTGACACTGAGGGGTGAGTACCGGTCTCACCAACTGGAGTCGCTCTCGGAGAGTCAAAGCGTGTGGACCCCCTTTCAGAACGACGATCAATGGCGCGAGAACCCGCCGCTCATGGTCGGCGTGCTCAAGAGCGCGCGCGAGTTCGAGGGCAGAATGTCCAGCTACGTCTGGTCGGCGGAATACGACTCACGCGACGAGGACGCGAAGACGGGCTGGTGGGCGCGTGGTATCGCGGAGTATGGCGGCAGGGCTGCCGGCGGCAACTACAAGTTCAGGAAGCACACGTTCGAGGGCGCGAAGCTCTTCCCCATCACGTCGACGCAGACGCTGGGAGTCTTCGGCATGTGGGGCATCAGCAACGGTACGGATTTTCCTTCCCACAAGCTCTTCCATCTCGGCGGACGCGGCAATCTCCGCGGATACGACTACAAGGAATTCAGCGGTAAGAACATCCTGTTCGGGCGCGTCGAGTACAGAGTGCAGATGACCGAGCCGCTGGAGATGGTGTACTTCCTCGAGAGCGGCCAGGTCGGCTACAGCACCTCCATACCGGAGTCGGACGATTCCGACGGACACAAGCACGACGCCGGGATAGGCTTCCGCTTCGAGGCGCCCTGGGACGGATGGTGGGGAATCGACGTCGCAAAGGCTATGGAGGAAGAGTCCGACATCAAGGTGTATCTCAGCCTGCTGCTCGTCCACTGACACGACGAGTGAGACTCGCTGTCCGGTGGCTGGACGAAGTGGCGGGGCGCAATTCCGTACGGTTGAAGTGTCAACGCAACAGCGCGGCGGGAAGGGGATTGAAGTATGAGGGGGCTTCTTGTGATTGCAGCCGCATGCGCGGCTGTCCTAGTGGTTACGCTGGCGCCCGTCACGGCCGGCGCGGACACCTTCGCCGACACGTGGTTGAGAGGAGCGAGTTCGGTCGCCGTGAACGACGACGCGACCGCTCTGTTCATCAACCCGGCAGGGCTCGGAATGTACGAGGGCTCGAATTCGTATACGTCCCTGTCGATGGCCGGGAAGGACGTCGTCGGTGTCTCGGCGGCGTCGAAACTCGGTCCAATCGGACTGGGATACAGCAGGCATTACCTGTGGGAACCGGGCAGCGACGCGGAGGCTGGGCTTCGCCCGGCCGACGACGCGGTCGACGTCTACTACGCCGGGCTCGCTCTTGGCGACCCGCGCTCGTTCAGCGTCGGCTTCGACTACCGCTGGTTCCGTCCTCAGTTCGGCGAGGAGAGGAAGACCGGGACCTGGGACATGGGCGCGATGTACAGGCCGTCGAGCGTCCTGTCGTTCGGCGCCGCCATCCGGAACATGTCGGAGCCCGACGTGCTCGGTGACGACGGCTGCTCGTGCGGCACGAAGACGACGTACGTCGCCGGGCTTGCGGTGCGCCCCATGGGCAACACGCTGACGCTCATGGCCGACGCCAGCGCCGAGCGCGACCAGGACCTTGCGGACGCCGTCTATACCGCAGGAGTGGAGGCCGAGGTTGCGGACGGCCTGATCTTCCGCGGCTCGCTCCAGTCCTACCCCGACGGAGACGACCGCGGGCAGGAGTTCAGTGCCGGCCTGTGGTTCAACATGAGACACGTGGGCGTGGGTGCCGACTACAGGAGCTTC
>JBDRFG010000063.1:0-38279 GCA_043819135.1 Candidatus Eiseniibacteriota bacterium
CTGCGCCACGCCCCGACGGGCTACAATCTAGCACGGGAGCGGCGGAGTGACAAGTGGGAAACGGCATCCCGCCCCGGCTCGTCCGAGCGATGGTCAGAACACCCGCAGCGTCAGGTCCCGACGTGCTCAGGCCTGGGGTCTCTCAACATAAGGTCCGCTATCGCTTCCCTCGGTGGCTTGCCTTCGAAGAGGACGAGGTTCATCTGCTCGCAGATGGGCATTTCGACCGAGAGCTTCTCCGACAGCTCGGCGACGCTCCTGGTCGTGCGCACTCCCTCGGCCACCATGACCATCGAGTCGAGGATCTCCTCGAGTGCGCGCCCGTCCGCGATGGCCTCGCCGACGTAGCGGTTCCTGCTGTGCTTCGAGATGCAGGTCGTGATGAGGTCGCCCATTCCGGACAGGCCCGCGAACGTCTCGGGTCTCCCTCCCATCAGAACGCCGAGTCTCGTCATCTCGGCGAGGCCGCGCGTCAGGAGCGCTCCCTTGGTGTTGTCTCCGTATCCGAGACCGTCGCAGATGCCCGCCGCTATCGCTATGACGTTCTTGAGCGAGACCCCGAGTTCGACCCCGATGAGGTCGGTGTTGGTGTAGACCCGGAGATACTCCGTCATGAAGAGGTCGCGCGTGAAGATCGCCGTCGTCTCGTCCAGAGCTCCGGCCACAACAGCCGTCGGGAGCCTCCTGCTGACCTCCTCGGCGTGGCTGGGGCCGACGAGCGACGATATCCCGGCGGTCTCCGGACGGCCGAGTTCCTGCGCGAGCACCTCCGACATGCGCATCAGAGTCTCGTTCTCTATGCCCTTAGCGACGTTCACCACTTGCGTTGCGTCCGGTATCATCCCGGCGGCCCTCCCGGCGACGGAGCGAACCACGTGTGACGGGACGGCGAAGACGACCGCCGCGGCACCCTCCAGTGACTGACCGAGATCGTTGGTCATCTCGAGGGAAGCGGGCAGCGGAACGCCGGGCAGGAACTTCCGATTCTCTCCGTCGCTCCTGACGGCCGAAACCTGCCTGGGGTCGAACTCCCAGATGACGACCTCGTGCCCGTTGTCGTGCAGGACCAGCGCGAGAGTGGTTCCCCAGCTCCCGCCTCCGAGCACCGTGACACGCTTCATCGTTCACCTCCATGCCCCGAACTGCCTCCGAAGCGGTTCTCCGTGCCGTTCAACAGCCGCCCGATGTTCGCGCGATGACGCGACACCACGGCGACGGCTACCAGGCCTGCCGTCAGCGTGAGCGCGGTGGGTCTTCCCGTTCCGAGGACCCCGGCTTCAAGCCAGATCGCCCACGGGAGGAACAGGGCCGCGGCGACGGAGCCGAGCGAGACATAGCGTGTGGAGAGCACGATCGCCAGCCAGAGGACAACGACCGCCAGCGTGGCCAGCGGGGCCATCGCCGCGAAGACGCCGCACGCCGTCGCGACGCCTTTCCCGCCCCGGAAACGAGCGAAGACCGGCCAGATGTGTCCGGCGACAGCGGCCAGCCCCGCCGCAAGGCGAATCCCCGTGGGGCCGAGAGAGGAGCCCGCGCCCAGAGTCGCGGCGACGATCAGGACCGCCGCCACACCTTTCGCCACATCGACGATGAGGACCGGCGTGGCGACGCGGGGACCCAGTGTGCGAAGGACGTTGGTGAATCCGGGATTGCCGCTGCCGATAGCCCTGAGGTCGACGCCGCGCAGCCTCGCCGCGATGTCGCTCGTCGGTATTGAGCCAAGGAGATACGAGATGATAACCACGAGAGCCGTCTGCACGTGTCCTCCGTCTGCCGGCGGAACTCGTTTGGAAAAGGCCGTGTCGCGACGACGTCTGCTTGCGCTAGCGCCTCTTCCTCACGGAGATTCGAATCGGCGTTCCGACGAAACCATACTCCCTTCGGAACTGGTTCGCAAGATAGCGTCTGTACGTATGGTCGACCGCCCTGACGTCGTTCGTGAACACCACAAAGGTGGGCGGTCTGGTGCGCACCTGCGTGGCGTAGAGGATGTTCACGCGGCGTCCGCCGGCCGGAGGCCTGTGCTCCACCGCCGCCATTACCGTCTCGTTGACGCGACTGGTCGGAATGCGCATCCCCGTCTGCTCGTCGACCTCAGCCGCGAGCGTCAGCACCTTCGTCACGCGCTGTCCGGACAGGGCGGAGATGTGGATGACCGGAGCGTATTTGGCGAACGGCAGCGCGTCGGCGGCGTGCTGGACGAACTCACCCGCCGTGGAGTTATCCTTCTCCAGGAGGTCCCACTTGTTGAACGCGACGATCAGTCCCTTGCCCGCCTCCTCGATGAACCCCGCGATGTGCGCGTCCTGTGCGACTATGCGCTCGGTCGCGTCCACGACCAGAACCACAACGTCGGCGCGCTCTATGCCCCTGAGCGATCGCATGGTGCTGTAGAACTCCACGCCCCTCTCGACTTTCGACTTCTGTCTGAGGCCCGCCGTGTCGACCAGCACGAACCGCTTGTCATCGTGTATAACGACCGTGTCGATCGCGTCGCGGGTGGTGCCCGGCGCCGAATCGACTATGACAACGTCAGTACCCACTATCCGGTTTACCAGAGACGACTTGCCCACGTTGGGGCGTCCGACGAAGGCCACCCTGATGCCCTCGCCGGTTTCGGGCGCGGCTTCGGGGATCACCGCTATCAGCCGGTCGAGGAGGTCGCCGGCACCGCGACCGTGCAGCGCCGAGACGGGCGACGGGTCGCCCAGACCGAGGGTGTAGAACTCGTGGGTGTCCAGCTCGTGACGCTCCGAGTCTACTTTGTTGACGGCGAGGATTATGGGTTTGGATGAACGTCGCAGAAGGGCCGCGATCTCCAGATCCACGGCCGTCGGACCGGTCTCCCTGTCGACGACGAAGAGGATGGCGTCGGCCTCATCGATCGCGTTCTCGGCCTGGAAGCGGATCATCCCCGCCATTCCCTCGATCTCGGTCGGCAGGAGCCCGCCGGTGTCCACCAGGACGAAAGCACGGCCGCTCCACTCGGCCTCGTGGTAGTTGCGGTCCCGCGTGACTCCGGGCTGGTCGTCGACGACGGCAATGCGCGCGCCCGTGATTCGGTTGAACATCGCCGACTTGCCGACGTTCGGCCGCCCTACGATGGCCACTATCGGGAGTCTTTCTCTCCTGGTCTCGGTCATCTTGCCTCTTCTTATGGGGTGCCACGCCGCGACGAGTTGTCCGACGCCGCGTTCCTCGGAATCGCGCCATCCCTGAGATCCAGTATTGCTTCAACGACATCGTCCGTAGCCACGACATTCTCTCGTCCTGCCGCGTCGGCGATCTCGCTCAGGTTCATGCCGTCCAGGGTGACACCGTCCTCGTTGAACGCGGCACCAGGCAGAAAGAAGGCGTCCGACTCGCGCGCCTTCTTGAGCGCACCGACCATGTCTGCTCCGGGCAGCAGGCCCGCCACCGTGACGGTCGGACCCAGCAGGCTGTTGTCAGATGTTACCACCCTGAAGGTGAGTCCGTCGACCCGCGCGAGCGCGCTGCCGATGGCCTCCGCCAGGAAGCCATCCGCCAGTCTCCCCGTCACCAGCGTCACCGCGAGCGGCGGGTCGAGGCGGTCGCCCAGGAGTCCGGCCCGCTCGTTCAGGCCGAACTCGAAGCTGCGAAGGAGCCCCACGCCGTTCTCGAGCTGAGGGAAGTCGCCGTATTCGTTGTGGGGCGGGAGCGCCCTCCCCGCACGGAGGTACAGCTCGTCGGCCGCGTAGACGGTTCTGTCGCGCCCCTCCCGGAGGAACCGCTCCTGCCAGCGACCAACCGCGTCCAGCACGTTCCCGGCGACCGCGGCGGAGATCCCCTCCAGCATCGGCAGCCTCTGCCGGTGCGCCGTGAGGCCGACCGGCACTACGGCTATCGACTGGACCGTCTCGCCCAGCGCGAACAGGTCGGCGACGGTCCGCTCGAGCACTTCGCCGTCGTTCACGCCCGGACACAGAACCGCCTGCGCGTGCACTCGTATCCTGGAGTCGCCAAGCCGCCTCAGGCTCTCGAGGATCGGTGGCGCCTCATCGTTCCCCAGCATGGCGCGTCTTACCGCGTCGTCGGTCGCGTGCACGGAGACGTAGATCGGGCTCAGGCGCTGCTCGGCGATGCGCTCGTAATCAGAATCGCTGAGATTGGTCAGCGTGATGTAATTGCCGTAGCTGAACGAAAGGCGGTAGTCCTCGTCCTTGACGTAGAGACTCGGCCTTAGCCCGCGAGGCAACTGGTCCACGAAGCAGAAGACGCAGCTGTTCCCGCAGGTTCTGATCGGCGCTTCCTGTACCTCGAACCCTAGTTCTTCGGGGTCCTCCAATGGCAGGGTGACGCTGAAGGGCGTGCCATCGCGTGACAGTCCGTAGACCACCTCGGTCCCCTCCGCCCACGCGAGCGCGAACGTCAGGTCTATCGCGTCCTCGAGACGCCTGTCGTCAACGGCCAGGAGCTCGTCCCCGTCCCTTAAGCCGGCCCGGTCGGCGACGCTCCCCCGCGCTACTCTCGTGATCTTCATCCCCTGCTCCGACATGCAGTCGGCCCCCGTGTGGCCCGCTATAGCGGACGGCGGGGGCCGGCCAGAAAGATGGAGCGGGCAACGGGATTCGAACCCGCGACTCTCAGCTTGGGAAGCTGATACTCTACCAGCTGAGTTATGCCCGCTCGCGAATCTATCGTTGTCCTATCTAAAATGGATACACGAAGGAAGACCCGGAGTCAAGGCGATTCGGCCCACTCCACGGATCTCCTTCCCCAGTAGGCACGCCCCGTGTACAATGAACGGCGGAGGGCTCACTCGAGGTTGGACATCCGTTCAACGGACTGGAGGTCGGGTTGCGAAATTTCAGAGAGGCCGAGACCTCCGCGCGGCGGGATTTCGGTTCCGCACTCGCGGTAGCGACCGCGCTCCTCGCCGCGTTCTGTCTTCTTGAGTGGCTGGTTCTCCTCGTCAGGTTGCCGGTCGACTGGTCGGCGGGCGTCCTTGGCCTTGTCCTGAGGAACGTGCTGCTCTACGCAGCCGCCGGCCTCCCGGTCGGTGCCGCGCTGGGCGCGTGTCTGGCGGTTCTCCGGCTCGCCGCCGGCTCCCGAGTGGGGGCTCTGACGCGGCCCTCCGGCGCGTGGTCGCTCGGGCTCGCAGGCATGATCACGCTCTACTGGGTCAACGCGATCAACGTCCTTCACCCCGGCCGGGCGCGGGAGACGGCCGTGCTCGTTCTCGATGCCGCTGCCTTGGCTGCCGGCCTCGTGCTTGCGTGCGTCCTCGTCCGGTGGTCGGCCCGCGGAAGCGGCGCTCGGCAGATACTTGGTGCGAGCGCCGTCGTCGTCGTCCTGCTGTGGTTGCCGTTCTACTCGCTGAGCGCCGGGCGTGGCGGCGAGCGGATAGACGGGGGACTCGATCTGGGCCGTGTCGCCGTCGAGCGGGCGGTCATGACCGACACGCCCTCTCCGCCTAACGTGCTTCTCGTCATGTTGGACACGACCCGCACCGACTGCCTCGGATGCTACGGTTCAACCGATGGCATCACTCCCAATATGGACGCGCTGGCCGGCGAGAGCCTGCTCTTCGAGCAGGCCGTTACGCCAGAGCCGCTGACGCGCCCCGCCGTCACGACCGTGCTGACGGGTCTCTACCCCCGGTCCCACGGGGTCGACACCAACACGAAATCACTCGACGCCGGATTCCACACGCTCGCCGAGGCGCTTCAGGCGCGTGGCTACGTCACCGGTGCCTTCATGGCCGCTTCCGTTCTCTCCGCCTACTACGGCACCGACCAGGGTTTCGACACCTACACGGAGCCGGCCGAGGGTCCGTGGGAGCTCTCTCGGTTCCTCGCGCTCAAGCGCTTCTACGTCTCGGTCTTTGCGAGCAGCCGCTGGTCGATCGAGATCACGGCCGAGGAAGTGACGCGAAGGGCCGTCACCTGGATCCGGAGCAACGAGGGGCGCCCGTTCTTCGCGGTCGTTCACTACTTCGACCCTCACTTTCCATACGAACCGCCCGTGGAGCACGATCTCGCGCAGCGTCACGGATTCACGACACTGCCGGTTCCATACGAAGATCAACAGGACATGTTCAAGCCGGGCTTCGACATGCCTGACGACTTTCTCGAGATGACGTGGCTCAAGTACAAGGGCGAGATATCGTACACGGACGAGTGCGTGGGATCGCTTCTGAACTCGCTGGATGAGATGGGGCTCGCCGATGATACCCTGCTCGTTCTCATGTCGGATCACGGCGAGAGTTTCGAGAAGGGCTTCTACTTCTCGCACGGCAACCGGCTGTTCGACTCGCTGGTCCACGTGGTCCTCATGTTCCGCTATCCGGGCCGGATCGGCCCCGGTCGCCAGGCGCAACAGGTTCACCTGGCCGACCTGTATCCCACCATCCTCTCGCTGGCAGGCGTCCCGCTCGACGCCGAGGTCCAGGGCACGAACATCCTCGGCCCTCGGGGGGACGAGTCCCCCGGCGCTCCGCGGCCCGTGTTCCTGCAGACCGATTTCGAGAACCCCAAGCCGTTCTCTTCGCGAGTGGCGATGGGGGTGCGATTCCTGCCGTGGAAGTACGTCGACTCCCCGGAGATTGGGCTCGTGGAACTCTACGACCTTCATGCCGATCCAGGAGAGCTGTTGAATCTCGCGGAGGAACGTCCGGAGGTCGCTGCTGAAATGGACGCGCGGCTCGAATCGTGGCTGGCCACGACGAAGCGTCGCGAGACGTCCCAGGCGGAGCTGAGCCCCGAGCGGCTGGAGGCCCTGAGGGCGCTGGGCTACGTGCAGTAGGAAGGGATCATCGCGCGGGGCGACCAGGAGTGAGGTGACCCGACGTCCCGGCAGATGCAAGTATCGCTCGCGCGGCCTCGTCGGGCGTCAGGCCGTCGAGGTCGAACCACTCGATGCCCTCGATCGACCTGAACCAGGTCATCTGACGCTTGGCGTAGCGCCTGGTGTTCCGCTTGATGAGTTCGACCGCCTCACCGACATCCCCATCCCCGCCCTCGACGATCGGCAGAAGCTCGCGGTAGCCGAGCGCGTTCGCCGCCGGCATCGCAGACGACAGCGCGCCCGTCGACACCAGGCGTCCGATCTCATCCAGGAGTCCCTCCGCCACCATCGCATCGACTCTGCGGTCTATTCTTACCTGCAGCCTCTCACGAGGCAGTGTCAGCCCGACGTTTCGCGCCGTGAAGGCCGGCGTACGGCCCGCTCCCGCGTGCCACTCCGAGAGCGGCATGCCCGTGGTCGCGTAGACCTCGAGCGCGCGCACGACGCGGGACGCGTCGTTGACGTGAATGCGCCTGGCCGACGCGGGGTCGACGCCCGCGAGTTCCTCGTGCAGGGCCGCGACACCCTCCGCGGCGGCCCGCTCCACGAGGTTCGCCCTGACCTCGGGGTCGCGTGCCGGGCCCTCGAAGAGGCCCTCGAAGAGCGATGCCACGTAGAACCCGGTGCCTCCCACCACGAGCGGAGCGAGTCCTCTCGCGGTGATGTCCGCGATGGCCGTTTCCGCGTCCGCCGCGAACCGGGCGGCGTCGTAGTCCTCGGACGGGTCGACGATGTCGATGAGGTGGTGACGGACGAGCTTCTGTTCTTCGGTGGTGGGCTTGGCGGTGCCGACGTCCATCCCGCGGTACACCTGGCGGGAGTCGGCTGAGACTATCTCTCCGCCTGTCGAGCGTGCCAGAGCGACGGCGACCGCCGTCTTGCCAACGGCGGTCGGTCCTACGACGGTCAGCACTTCCTGTCGGGAGCTGCGAGCCTTCTCCGAACTCATGTTCTGCCGAACCTCTTGTCGAGCTCCTCGGAGGTCATCCGCATGAAGGTCGGCCGCCCGTGCGGGCAGGAATACGGAAGCTCGGTGGCGAAGAGCTGGTCGATGAGAGCGCGCATCTCTTCCTGAGTGAGCTTGTCTCCCGCCTTGATGGCGGCCTTGCACGCGACAGTCTTGGCGATGCTCTCCACCAGGTCCCGCACGTCGGTCCTGCCGGACGGCAGCTCCGTGAGGATGTCGTGCAGAATCCTGTCGTGCGGCCACTTCGGAAAAGCGCCCGGCACGGCCTCGAGAAGCACGGTCCTGCCGCTCATTGCCCGGATGGTGAAGCCCAGCTTGTCGAGAAGCGGACTGACGTCGTCGACCGACTCCCACTCCGCGGGCGACAGTTCGACCGCGACCGGGAAGAGCAGCTGCTGACTGGGGCCCGCCTCGGCCGCGCCCGACAGGGATACCCTGGCCTTCTCGTAGAGCACTCGCTCGTGCGCCGCATGCTGGTCGACGACCAGCACTCCCTCTCGAGTCTGGACGAAGACGTACGACTGATGCAGCTGCCAGAACTTGGCGTGATGCACGTCCTCCGCGGTCTCAGCGCTCAGCTCGTCCTGCGAGACCACCGCGGGCCCAGTCTCGCGCATCAGAGTCGGGAACGCGAGCTCCCGTGTCGCCACTGCCGTCAATTGAGTAGCGGCCTGCGCTCGCCCACCGGCTCTCGCCTCGTACGTGGAGAGCGTGGGCGCCGTGTCGTGTGACATCAGAGCCGCGCGCACCGCGTTCTCGACCAGTCCGAATATCAGGCGGCTGTTCCCGAACCTGACCTCTCTCTTGGTCGGATGCACGTTGACGTCCACGAGAGAGCCGTCGATCGTCAGCAGGAGAAACACCACGGGATGTCTGTTGTGCGGCAGGAGCTCGCCGTAGCCGGAGCGAACGGCGGCGGTTATGAGCCGACTCCTGATGGGGCGGCCGTTGATGGCCACCACCTGCTGGGCTCCACGGGGCCTTGCTATCGTCGGACGCCCGACCATGCCTTCGATGGAGCCGCCGTCCTCCGTGTGCGAGACCGGCAGCATCTCCGCGCTCACGCTGCTTCCCAGGACCCCCGCCACCCGCTGCGCGAGGCTGTCGGCGGCCATGAGGCCGAGGGAGAGCTTCCCATCTATCGCCACGTCGAAGCGGATCGACGGGTACAGGACGGCGTATTCCGTCATGAGTTCCATGATGCGTCTGACCTCGACACTGTCGCTCTTGAGGAACTTGCGCCGCGCCGGCGTGTTGTAGAAGAGAGACGAGACCTCCACCGTGCTTCCCCGGGAGCGTCCTGCCGGCCTCACGTCCCTGATCTCCCCACCGACGAGGTTGACCTCTGTTCCCTCGACGTCCCCGTCCTCGCACGTCACGAGTCTGACACGGGACACGGAAGCCAGGCTCGGCAGCGCCTCGCCGCGGAATCCCAGGGTCGAGATGCAGTTGAGATCGTCCGCGGTCGTGAGCTTGCTCGTGGCGAAGCGATCGAAGGCGGCGAGGGCGTCATCGCGGTTCATGCCGGAGCCGTTGTCAGAGACGCGCACGAGGTCGCCTCCGCTGCCCTTGATGTCGACGGCTATCTCCGTCGCACCGGCGTCGAGCGCGTTCTCGACGAGTTCCTTGACGACCGAGAACGGCGCCTCCACCACCTCGCCGGCGGCTATCATGTTCGCCACGCTCTCGCCAAGGATCCTGATCCGACTACCCACGCTTCACCCGCTTCCTGAGCTCGACGAGCTTGTCGAATGCGTCGAGCGGCGTCATTTGCTCGATCTCAAGTTCCTCTATCTCTCGCTCCACCTCGGACGGCGCCGGGTCGAAGAGCCTGAGCTGCGGTCCACCGGGACCGAGAGGGCCGTGCTCTCCGCCGGCCAGTCGTGGCATCGCGTCGGCGGTGTACTGTGAGGACTCAAGGTTCTCCAGAACCTCGCGAGCCCGGAGTATGACCTCTCCGGGTATCCCCGCGAGTCGCGCCACTTCGATCCCGTAGCTCTGGTCGGCGGCGCCCGGGACTATCTTCCTCAAGAATACTATCGAGTCATCGGTCTCCCTTACCAGTACATTCATGTTCTTGAGCCGCGGGAGCACGTCCTCGAGCTCCGTCAGTTCGTGATAGTGCGTCGCGAACATCGTCCACGGGCGGACGTCGTCGCGGTTGTGGAGGTATTCCGTCACCGCCCACGCGATCGAGAGCCCGTCGAACGTGCTCGTCCCCCGCCCTATCTCGTCCAGGAGTATCAGGCTCTGCGTGGTGGCGTCGTGCAGAATGTTGGCGGTCTCGCTCATCTCCACCAGGAACGTGCTGCGTCCCCTTGCCAGGGCATCGGTCGCGCCGATGCGCGTGAAGACCCTGTCCACGATGCCGATCCTCGCGGACGCGGCGGGGACGAACGAGCCCATCTGCGCCATGATGACCGCCAGCGCCACCTGCCTCAGATAGGTGGACTTGCCGGCCATGTTCGGGCCCGTTATCAGGTGTATCTGACTGCTCTCAGCGTCGAAGCATACGTCGTTGGGTACGAACTCCTCACTCCTGAGCAGCTTCTCGACCACGGGGTGGCGGCCGTCCCGAATGGTCAGCTCGTTCCAGTTGCCGACCTCCGGCCGTACGTAGCGCGATTCCTCCGCGACCGTGGCGAGCGACGACAGAACGTCGATGCGCGCAAGCACGGCCGAAGCCTCCTGCAGCGTCGTCGCGTGGACCGCCACGCGAAGACGGACGTCTTCGAAGACCTCATGCTCCAGGCGGAGCATGTCCTCTTCGGCCGTCAGCACCTGCGACTCGTGCTCTTTGAGCTCGGGCGTCACGTAGCGTTCCGCGTTGACCAGTGTCTGCTTTCCTATCCAGTGGTCGGGCACGAGGTGGACGTGCTGTTTCGTGACCTCCAGGTAGTAGCCGAAGACCTTGTTGTAGCCCACCTTGATCGTCGGGATGCCCGTGCTCTCCCGTTCCTGCGCCTGCAGCTTCCCGATCCATCCCTTCCCCTCACGGGCGATCGCGCGGACGTCGTCCAGTTCGCTGCTGTAGCCGTCCCTGACGATGCCCCCGCTCTTGAACGTCGCCGGCGGGCTGTCGACAATGGCCTCGCGGATGATCTTCGCGGCTTCCTCTACGTCCGGGATGCTGTCGCCGCACTCGCGAACGGCCTCCGATTCGGAGGTCGCCAGGAGCTCTCGCGCGGCAGGCAGAAGTTCCAGAGACCTGCGAAGTGACGCGAGGTCGCGCGGGCTCGCGTGCCCGGAAGCGACCCGACCCACCACGCGCGGAATGTCACACAGCTCCCGGAAGATGCCGGACGCCTCCTCTCGGACCGCGCGTCCCGCGACGAGTCCTTCGACGGAATCGAGACGCGTCTCTATCTCTCCGCCGTCGACGAGCGGGTACAGCACCCACTGCCTCAGGAGCCGCGCGCCCATCGGCGTGTCGGTTCTATCCAGCACGGAAAGCAGCGTCGCTTCGGGAAAGCTCCGGTCGAGAGGCTCCACAAGCTCGAGATTCTTCTGAGTAGTCTCGTCAAGGACCATGCGTTCGGTGTGCCGAACGCGTCTGAGAGAGGTGATCTGTCCGAGATCGCGCTTCTTGAGGTCGGTCAGATAGCGAAGGGCGGCGCCCGCCGCTGCGATCCCCTCTTCGAGATCGGAGCAGCCGAAACCGTCCAGGTTGGCGACGCCGAAGTGCTTCTCGAGCGTCTCGCGCGCTTGGTCGACGCCGAACTCCCAGTCGGCGACCGGACTGACGGGAACGTCAGGAAGGTCGGCCAGAAGCGAGGCGAGCGGCTCCTTCGTCAGTTCGCCCTCCGGCACGACCACTTCCGATGGGTCCGCACGGAGTAGCTCGCGACGCAGGTCGGAAGCCGAAAGCTCCGTCACGCTGAACTCGCCCGTAGAGAGGTCTATGCTGGCAAGGCCGGTGCGTTCCCTTCCCGGCGCCAGCGCCACGAGGAAGTTGGAACGCTTCTCGTCCAGCATCGCTGCCGAGAGAATGGTCCCGGGGGTTATGACCTCCGTGACCTCTCTCCTGACGATTCCCTTGGCCTGCCTGGGGTCTTCCACCTGGTCACAGATGGCCACGCGGTAGCCCGCGACCACGAGCCTGGTCAGATACGATTCGAGGGCGTGGTGCGGGACTCCCGCCAGAGGGACCGGGTTCTTGCTGCCCTTGTCGCGCGTGGTCAGCGCGAGGCCGAGGACGCGGGCGGCCGTCTTGGCGTCGTCGAAGAACGTTTCGTAGAAGTCGCCCATGCGGAACAGCAGAATCGCGTCCTCGTGCTGCGACTTGATCCGCTGATACTGTTCCATCATGGGAGTGAGCTTCGTCATGCGGTCTCCAGATGGCCCCGAAGTGCGGTCTTCAGAGGCCCCCGAACGAACGACCACCGGCGGAGGCCGGTGGTCATCTTCCTCGCACCGCACAGATCACCGCTCTGGGGCCACCGGTGTCCCGGTCTCCAGCGCGGTCGTGTCGGCCGTGTCGCCGAGAACGGCGGTGCTGTCGGGAAACGAGTAGTTGCGGAGCCGCTCCCGCGCCAGCACTGCCTCGTAGCTGTCGGGGTGATCGGACAGCAGCCGCCTGAGCGCCGCCACCGCCAGAGAATCCGCGCCCGTGGCATCGCGGCTTTGCGCGGCGCCCGCCAGCGCCTGCGGCCGCATCTCACTCTCTACGTAGATGCGAGCCGTCGCCTCGAACTGCTCGGCGGCCTCTTCCGGTCGCCCTGCGGCCAGAAGCGCTGTGGCGAGTCCGACCTCCGCGAGGGGTGTCGTCTCCCCGGGTGTCGCGCCCAAGCCGACTATCGCGCGGTAAGCCTCGACCGCGGCCCCGGCGTCGCCCGAGGCGAGGATGCTCCTCGCCCGCTTGAGGTCCGCAGGCCCGGAGCCCCGATCCGAGGAGTGCCTGGCGGCCTGCTCGTATTCATGGCTCGCGCTGACGTAGAGGCTTTCGGCGAAGTAGCTGTCGCCGATCAGCGTGTGCGCCGCCTCGAGCAGAGCGGAGCTGCGGGTTCTCTCTATGGCCCTGGCAGCGTAGGTTCTACTGTCCTCGGCCGAGCTGCTCAGCCGTGCCGCCTCGAGCAGAACGGTCGCGTCTCCCGCGAGCGGTCCCCCCTCTTCACGGACCAGCTCCGCGAGGTACGCCTCGGCGTCCGACTGATGGCCCTGCCTGGCGAGCGCTCGCGCCTTCTCGACGGCCTCCCCGGCCGTGGCAACGTCGTCGCTCCACGCCGGGGGGGCGATGCAGATGACCACGGCCGCTGCGACTACGAGCGAGCGGCGCGGAGGGATCCCTCGGATTCTTCGTCTAGCACTCATTGATCCAGGTCCGGCAGCTGTCGCAGCGCCAGCCGTATCCGTCGAGCGTAACCTGGCATCTGGGGCACTTCCGTTCCTCTTTGAGGTCTCCGAGCCCCTTGAGATGCGACTCCGCCGCCCTTGCGGCTTCCTCGTAGCGTTCGTGTCTCACCAGTATCTCGATGAGCTGTCTGTGTCCCCCGTACTTCTTGCCCTCGTGCTTGACCGCCTCGCGCGCGAGCCGCAGAGCCTCGTCGACAGCTCCCTTGCGTTCGAGCATCCTCGACAGTCCCGTCAAGGCACTGACGTTCGTGGGCGACTTGGCCACCAGGTCCTCGTAGATGCCCATCATCCGCCCGAAGTCGCCCATCTCGAAGTAGGCCTTCTCCAGTCGTTCGAACACCACGTGGGCGCAGTCGGGCTTGTCGGTAACCAGTCTCATCCAGTAGGCGATGGCGCGTTCGGTGTCCTCTTCAAGGACGGCGATGTCCCCGAGGTACATGTACGCGAGAGAGGCGTGCGGGTCTTCCTTGATGGCCGCCTGGAACTCCACCTTCGCCATTCTCGTTTCGCCCCTCCTAAGGGCCACGCGTCCGAGGTGAGCGCGGTAGACTCCCTGCGAGGGCTGGTTCACGACCGGGCCCGCCTTGAGCATCTCCTTGTGAGTCTGCGCCGCCTTGTCCAGCTCTCCCGCGGCCTCGTAGGCGTCGCGCGTCATCGCGAGCACCCTGGGGTCGGAGCGCTCGGAACGGGGTAGCGTCGCCAGATTCTCCAGCACCTCCCGCCACCGTCCGCCGGTTGCGAGATCACGAGCGAGATTCTTGATGGTCTCGTTGCGGACGGCCGTCGGTAGCTTCCGCTTGACGAGGAGTTCTCTGTGGATCTGTATGGCCTGTCTAACCTGTCCGCGCTCGCGCAGGATGTTCCCAAGCTTGACGTAGGCGTCGACGTTCTTGGGGTTGTCGCGGACCGCGCGGGTAAGCTGCTTCATCGCGACGTCGCGGTCTCCCGCTATCAGCGCGTCCAGGCCGAGATGGTAGGGTGATTCCTCGACGGCCTGTCGGTCGGATCTCTTGCGCTTTGCGCCGACGTGCCAGATGCCGGCGCCCACCGCGACGATGGCGGCGGCGATAATGACGAAGGTCATGCCAGTTCCCTCCGCCCTAGATCCCGGGGCTGGAGATGTCGTCCTGCGCAGTATCTCCTTCGATGTCCTGGAGCGAGATGCTGTGGAGGCCCGCTATCTCCTGATTGAGGTCCGAGTTCTCGCGTTTGAGCCTTCTGATCTGTCGTCTGAGAGCAACCTCGTGGAATATCGAGACTACGAACCAGACCACGGCGCCAATTACGAATGCCTCGAACAGCAGGAGCACGAGAGGAACTCCGACGAACTCGAGCGTCCCCGGCCACAGCTTCACGGTCGCCTGCTCCGCGCTGTTGAGCATCGCGAAGCCGGTGACGATTACCACCAGGACGAGAGTGAGGAGCATCTTGACGACCCACACGGTGTTCACCTCCAGGTATGGGAACAGTCTTCGGTCGGATCCGCGTACCCCACAAGTGTTTGCTCTGTCGCACGTTCCGCGTGAGATGATCCGGTCGGGGCACACGACAGTCTATCAGCGCGCCGAGGCGACCCGCAAGGTCTTTCTCTCGAGCGCGTCACGTCTGCACCGGATTTCCGGCGTGAAGCGTCCACGCGCTGGTGGCGGCTATATCGACGCGAACCACGCGCCCGACGAGCCCCGCGTCGCCCGGGAAGACGACTGCTTTCCCGGTCCTGCTGCGGCCGAAAAGGAGCTTCTCGTCCTTCTGGCTGGGCCCCTCCACCAGCACCTCGGCGCCGCGTCCGACGAGCGCCTCGTTCACCTCGGTCGTAATGCACTGCTGGAGCCCGATGATGGTCTTGAGCCGCTCGATCTTGACGCCTTCGGGCACGTCGTCGGCCAGCTCGGCCGCGCGAGTTCCCTCGCGTACGGAGTAGCGGAACATGAAGGCCGAGTCGAAGCGTGTCTCGTTCATAAGAGAGACGGTCTCACGGAATCGCTCGTCCGTCTCTCCGGGGAATCCCACGATCACATCAGTCGTGAGGGCGACCCCCGGTATGTGCGCGCGGATCTTCTCCGCCAGAGCGACATACTCCTCGCGAGTGTACGACCGGTTCATGGCTGCGAGCACCTCGCTCGAGCCCGACTGCACGGGCAGATGGACGTGCTCGCAGACCCTGTCGAGCGAGGCCACGGCATCGATGATCTCGTCGGAGAGGTCCTTCGGGTGCGAAGTGGCGAACCGTACGCGAAGAAGGTCCTCGACGCCGTCGACCGCCGCGAGGAGGTTCGCAAACCCCTTCCCTCCGTCGTTGAACGAGTTGACGTTTTGGCCGACGAGCGTGACCTCGCGCGTCCCCAGCGCTACCAGAGCCGCTACCTCGCCAACGATGTCCGAGATCGAGCGGCTGCGCTCGCGTCCCCTGACGTACGGAACGATGCAGTACGAGCAGTAGTTGTCGCATCCGCGCATCACACTGACGAACTCACAGAGTGACGCCTTGTCCGGGCGGGGCATGCAGTCGTACGACTCCGTGCCGGTCGCGTCGACGGCGACCGCCTTGCGCCCGGCGCCCGCGCTCTCGACGATATCGGGCAGCTTCTGGTACTGATCGGTCCCGACCACGAAACCCAGTCCGGGCACCTCGCGCAGCAGCCCGTCCCCCATCCGCTGCGCTACGCAGCCGACGACGCCGAGGGCCGCTTCCGGCCTCATCAGTCCACGCAGCTGCTTCAGACGTCCAATAACCCTGATCTCAGCGCGTTTGCGCACGCTGCACGTGTTCACGATGACGATGTCGGCCGCCACGGGGTCGGTGGACACCGCGTGTCCGTGGCCGGCGAGTATCGACGTAATGAGGCGCGAGTCGTACTCGTTCATCTGACAGCCGTATGTCTCGACGTAGATCCTCATGACTGCTCCCGCGCCCGGCGCACCTAGCGCGCGCTCCCAGGCTCAACGCTGCCCCAGGTGGACGTCTCGTCGGTGCCCTCCACGGTCACGTGCACGAACCTGTTCCTGAGAGATGCGTCGCCCGTCGTGCTCAGCCTGACGTAGTTGGCGGCCAGCCCCGTCAGCGGTCCGTCGGCTCCGTCTCGTTCCTCGACCAGGATCTCGAGGCTCTTACCCACGAGGCCGCGCCGGAATCCAAGCGAGAGCCGCGAACTCAGTTCTCTGAGATGGAGGCTCCGCCGCTTCGACTCAGCCGGCGCGACGCGCCCGTCCATCTCGGCCGCCGGCGTGCCACTTCGCGGCGAGAACGCGAAGACGTGCAGATACGTGAAGGGCAGGGATTCGATAAGCGACACCGTGTCGGCGAAATCTTCCTCTGTCTCGCCCGGGAACCCTACCATCACGTCGGTGCCGAGCCCGCAGAGCGGGTCCGCGTCCGTGACCCCGCGGACGGCCTCGGCGTACTCGGCGCGCGTGTACCCGCGCCGCATTCTCTCGAGCACCGCGTCGGAGCCGCTCTCGAGCGGGATGTGAAGGTGGTTGCAGACCTTGTCGGTCGTGAGGATGGTCGTCGCGAGCGCCTGCGTCAGCTCTCTGGGTTCCACGGAGCCGAGCCGGATACGGACCAGGCTGTCGATCCCCGCCATGGCGCTCAGGAGCTCCGGCAGCCTCTGACCGTCGGTGTCCGCGAAGGCCCCGATGTGGACGCCGGTAAGGACCATCTCTCTGTACCCGTTCTCGGCAAGGAGCGACGCCTGCCGAAGCACATCGTCGAAGCGCCTGCTGCGCGCCGGTCCCCTGGCGTCTGGGACCGCGCAGTAGGCGCACCGGTGGTCGCACCCATCCTGTATCTTGATGAACGCCCTCGTGTAGCCCCTGAACCGGCTGATGTCGTAGGCCTCGAAGGCCTCGTCCGCCAGGGACTTCACGGCGACGTCTGTTCGCGCCGCTCGCCCCGGATCCGCGTCGAGGCGCTCGTCCACGAGCTTCGCCAGATCGCGCTTCGAGCTGTTCCCGACGACCAGGTCGACCTCAGGCATACCGGCGAGGGCGGCCGGCTCACGCTGCGCGTAGCAGCCGGTCGCGACGACCAGCGCCCCGCCTTCCTTGCGGGCGGCCCTGCGCAGCATCTGTCTGGAACGGTAGTCGCTGCGACCCGTGACGGTGCAGGTGTTAACAACGTAGACGTCCGCCGGACCGTTGAATGGAACGATGACGAAGCCCCGCTTCTCGAGACGCTCCGCCACACCCTCCGTTTCGTACTGATTCAGCTTGCAGCCGACGGTCATCAGGCCGACGGTCCTGGGCTTCCCTGTCACGGCGCATCTCCGCTGCGGGTGATCCTATGGCTCTCGCCTCCCCTACCTGGCCGCAAGAGCAACAGGGGGACTCCTCGAGCGAGTCCCCCCGTGCCCACTACCAGTCAGAGGCCGAAAACCGGCCGTTGCCTGGACCACGGGGTCTCAGGCTATCGGCCTAGGCGTCCTCTGTTCTTTTCTCTTCTTCTACGTCGTCCGAGGTCTCGGTCGTCTCCTCGGCGTCCGGGTCCGTCTCTTCGGATGCGGGGCTCTCTGGCTCTGCATCTTCGACCGGTTCCGCGTCCGTTGGTGCGGCGTCTGCCTCCAGCTCCTTCACCGTCTCGGCCTCCGGTTCCTCAACCGTCTCGTCGGCGGGTTCATCGACCTCTGACGGCTTGGTCTCCCCGGTCGCCTGCTCCTCGGCCTCGGGCTCGGTCTCCGTCTGGGCCTCGGCCTCAGGCTCGGCCTCAGGCTCAGGATCAGGTTCAAGAAGCTCGGGCCGGATCTCGTGAGCCGCGATGTACTCCTTCAGCGTCTCCTCCGGCTGCTTCTCCATGTGGGCCTTGACCGAAAGAACGATCCTGCGGTTCTCCGGCGAGACCTCGATTACCTCGAGCGGAAGCAGGTCGCCGGGCGCGAACCGAGCCTCTATCTTGCTGATCTCAGGAAGCGCAAGATGAGACATCGGGACGAACCCCTCGACGTCGCTCGGAAGGTCGACGACGATTCCGGATTTGTGGATCCGGCTGACCGTGCCTTCGATCCGTGTGCCCGTCGAGTACTCCTGCGCGAGACCCTCCCATGGGTTCTCCATCGACTGCTTGATGCCCAGCGAGATGCGGTGCCTGTCCTTGTCGATACCGAGCACCATCACCTCGACCTTCTGGCCTCTGTGGAGAACCTCACTCGGGTGCTTGATCCTCTTCGTCCAGGACATGTCGGAGATGTGGACCAAGCCGTCCATGCCCTCCTCGAGCTGGACGAACGCGCCGAAGTCCGTAAGATTCCGGACGCGTCCTTCGATTCTGGATCCAACAGGGTACTTCGTGTCGAGGTCCTGCCACGGATCGCTCTCGGTCCTCTTGAGGGACAACGAGATCTTCTCCTCGGCCTTGTTGACGTTCAGGACCTTCACCTCGACGATGTCACCGATCCCCAGGATCTTTGAGGGATGGCGGATGTGCTGCGTCCACGACATCTCGGAGATGTGGATGAGACCCTCGACGCCCTCCTTGAGCTCCACGAACGCGCCGTAATCGGTGATCGAAACGACCTTGCCGCGGACCTTCGTGTTGACCGGGAACTCTTCCTCGACGTTCTCCCATGGGTACTCAGCGAGCTGCTTGAGGCCCAGCGAAATGCGCTCGCGATCCGGGTCGAAGTTGAGGACCTTGACGGTCAGTTCGTCGCCGATCGCCACAAGCTCTGATGGGTGCCTGATGCGTCCCCAGCTCATGTCGGTTATGTGAAGAAGCCCGTCTATTCCACCCAGGTCGACGAAGGCGCCGAAGTCCGTTATGTTCTTCACGGTGCCCTGTCGGATCTGGCCGACCTCGAGTTCTGCGAGCAGCGTCGTCTTCTTCTCCTGACGCTCCTCCTCGAGTACGACGCGCCTCGATATTACTATGTTCCTCCGCCTCTTGTTGACCTTGAGGATCCTGAAGCGGAGCTTCTGGCCCAGGAGTTCTTCCAGGTTGGGAATGCGTCTCAGCGCGACCTGGGAGCCCGGCAGGAACGCCTCGACTCCGAACAGGTCGACCTTGAGTCCGCCCTTGATCCTGCGCTTGGGAATTCCCTCGACGATCGACTGCTCGTCGTGCGCTTCCTTGATCTTGTCCCAGACCTGCAGGAAGTCGGCCTTCCTCTTGCTGACCCTGACCTCGCCGTCCTGGTCCTCGGTCGCCTCGAGCAGCACGCTGATCTCGTCGCCCGGCCTGATGGAACCCGGGTCCGGGAACTCGTCGAGTGCCACGCGCCCCTCGGACTTGAAGCCGATGTCCAGCATGACCTCGCTCTCGGTCACGGCAAGGACGATGCCCTTGACCAGCTCGCCCTCGGTGATCGACCGGAGCGTCGACTCGTACATCTCGGCCATCTGAGCATACTCGCCGCGCGTGTAGCCGAGTTCATCGAGGTCGTCCTCCGTCACAGCCGCGATGGCGGCCTGGAATCTGGCCGCGGCGGCCTCGGCGGCCGCAACCTCGGGGTCGATCTCGACCACGGGCTCGTCTGAGGACGTGTCCTCGATCGTCTCAGAGACCTCAGTGGTCTCTGCAGCAACGGGGTCCTCGACGGCGACGAGCGGCTGCTCGTCCACCGGCTCGCTCTCTGGCGCCGTATCGAGCACCTCGGGCCCAGCGTCTACCGCCGTCTCGACGAACTCATCGCTCGTCGACGGTGACGCCTCCGTCTCTTCCACTTCGTTCGGGTTGGGGTTGAATTCCTTTTCCTCGAACATCCCTTTGTTCTCTCCTCTCGGATCTACCACTGCGCCGGCTTGGGGCGGCTTTCCCTCCCGGTCGTCCGGGTGTCAATCAGATGCGCTCGACCGCCGCCACGACATCATCAACTATCCACTGCGGCGTCGACGCTCCTCCGGTAATGCCTGCTTCCTTCTTCCCCTCGAACCACCCAGGCTCGAGTTCGTTTGCCGTCTCTATGTGGTAGGCGTCGCAGCCCGCATCTCTGCAGAGTTCCCACAGACGCCTTGTGTTTGCGCTGTTCCTTCCGCCGACGACAAGCATGACGTCGACCCTTCGCGCCACCTCAAGCGCGCTCTCCTGACGGTCGAAGGTCGCCTCGCAGATCGTGTTGAACACCTTGATCTCCCGTGTCTGAGACAGAAGATCCTGGACGACCGCCGAGAGATGCTCCTGCGGCTGCGTCGTCTGACACACGACGCCGTACCGCTTCGCCCTCGGCAGCTCGGGCAGCTCCGCCGTTCCATCGACCACCGTCGCACGTCCCTTGAGGCTTCCGGTGATGGACAGCACCTCCGGATGGTCCTCCTCCCCGACTACCACGACGGCATGCCCCTCCCTCTCGAGCTGGGCGGCGCGCTCCTGCGCCTGTTTCACGAACGGGCAGGTTGCGTCGACTATCGTCATGCCCTTCGCCTCGGCCTTGGCCAGCACGCTTCGCGGCAGCCCGTGCGAACGGACGACCAGAGTGCCTCCCTCGATCTCGTCCAGGTCTCTGACGACGCGGAGACCCTCCTCCTCGAGTTTCGCGACCACCTGAGGGTTGTGGATGATGGCCCCGAGAGTCACTACCGTGCCGTCGCCCTCGCGGGCGGCCTCGAAAGCCATCTTGAGGGCACGCTTCACCCCGAAGCAGAAACCCGCTCCTTCGGCAACGATCGCCTTCACCGCCCGTCCACCTCCAGCTTCAGCCGTCGTATCTCGTCCGCGACCCTGTGCGAGAAGGCGCGGTACTCGTCGCTCGAGTTCGCTCTTTCCGCAACGAGCGGCGTTCCGAACGCCACCTCCACTCCCCTTCCGCGCACGAAGGCGCGGGAGAGCGCGTTGGACCCTTTGATGTACGCCGGCACGACCGGCGCTTCGTTCATGCAGGCTATGAAGCCCACTCCCGACTTCGGGTCGCCCATCTCACCACTTCCGTCCCTCGTCCCGCCGGGGAACATCAGAAGGACCTTGCCGTTCCTGAGCACCTCGGAGGCCGCTCTGAGTGCATTCCGGTCGAGCACGCCGCGCCTTATCGGCAGAGCGTTGTAGGCTCTGATCACCACGGCCAGGAGGGGATTCCTGAACAGCTCCTCCTTGGCCATGAAGTGGACCTCGCGTGGGCAACCCGCCCCGAGCAGGATGGGGTCCCAGTTCGAGACGTGATTGCTCGCGATGATGACAGGTCCTGCCTTCGGGATCGCGTCGACACCGCTTCTTCTGAAGCCCCACAAGATCCGTGAGAACGTGAGCGCGAAGATCCAGCTCAACCGATAGTGAAGCTTCACCTGCGCCTCACCTCGCGTTCGCCGGGCGGGACAGCGCCCCTCGCGACCGCAAGGTCGACCACTCTGTCGACCTGCTGTTCTATTGTCATCGAGGTCGTATCGATCTCCACCGCATCGTCGGCCTTCGAGAGCGGGCTGTCGGCTCTCGTGGAGTCCCGCCTGTCGCGCTCGGCGATGCTCTCCATGATCTCGCGCAGAAACTGCTCGGCGTCGCCTCCCTCGCCTTCGGCATCGGTCGCCTCCCGCTGCGCGACCGATTGCTCGAAGCGCCTTCTTGCCCGCTCTTCGAGTGACGCGACCAGAAACACCTTGAGGTCGGCGTCCGGGAACACGACGGTCCCGATGTCGCGGCCCTCCATCACGCAGCTCTCGCGGTGTCCTATCTCCCGTTGCTGCGCGACGAGCGCCCGACGCACCTCCGGCACCGTCGACATGAGCGACGCGGCGCCGCTGACGTCGTCCGCGCGGATCTCATCCGTCACGTCCTCGCCGTCGAGCAGGATCGGACCCCGTCCTCGCCCGGTGAGCTCTATCGAGGCCTCGCGCGCCACTTCTCCCAGGCGGTCGTGGTCGCTCATCGGGACCGAGAGCCTGACCGCGTTGAGCGCGGCGGCACGGTACATGGCCCCGCTGTCTATGTACGTAAACCCAAGCCTATCCGCTACCAGCTTGGCGGTCGTGCTCTTGCCAGAGGCAGCCGGCCCGTCGACAGCTATAATCAGGCTTGTTACCCTCGTTCGAGATGAGAGGATGGGGTTAGAGGTCTGCCCAGTTGGTATCCTCGAGCCTTCACACTTTGACTGATGATTATAGTCCGGCGGGTGGGGTCGGGCAAGCGTTTTTGCTCACTCAGGGGCCATCTCCAGCGCTTCCCGCAGCGCTCGGAGCTCGCCGGCCCCCAGGCACCTCCATTGCCCTGAGGGCAGGTCGCCGAGTTCCACGGGCCCCACGCGCGTTCTCCGCAGTCCGGTGACCGGGTGCCCCACCAGCTCGAACATCCGGCGCACCTGCCTCTTCCGCCCCTCGTGGATCGTTATTTCAGCAAGGGTCGTGTCCCGTTCCGTGCTCAGAATGAGCACGGTCGCGGGCGAGGTCGGGCGCCCGTCCAGCGTCACGCCCTCCTCCAGCCATCTGCGCTCCTCATTCGAGAGGACGCCCCGTGCCTTGACCTCGTAGACCTTGTCGATCTCGAACGACGGGTGGGCGATGCGGTGCGCCAGTTCACCGTCGTCGGTGAGGATCAGGAGGCCCTCGGTACCCGCGTCGAGCCGTCCCACGGGCACGACCCCGGCCGCAACGCCGCCGACAAGATCCGCCACGGTCCTGCGCCCGTGCGGGTCGGACATGGTTACGACGACGCCCGGCGGCTTGTTCAGAGCTATGTAGGTAAGAGACTCAGGAAGGGTAACGACGACTCCGTCCAGCTCGACACGGTCGCGGTCGGAGTCCACTGTCGTGCCGAGCTGAGTGACCGTCTCGCCGTTCAGACGCACTCGGCCCGCCTCTACCAGCGCGTCCGCGCCCCGGCGTGACACGACGCCTGCCCTCGCGAGGAATCGGTTAATCCTCATCGATCTCATCAATAAGGCGGCGGTCGTCGAGCGCGTGAGGGTTGCCGTGCGCGGGAATCCGTTGACGTTTGTCCGGGTCCGCCGTCCCGTCCTCGACTGCCTCGGCAGCCGCGAGTCCATCCGGTTCGTGCAGGACGGGCACGCCCTCACACATCTCGTCTTCGGGCGGTGGCGGGCTCTCGACGTCTTCGCCGGTCACCTCGGCGACCGATTCGGCTCCTTCGATGACCAGCTCCAGCTCTCCGGGCTTGAGGCCCAGGACCTCGGCGAACTCCTCGAGCCTCGGGAGGTCCGTCACGAAGTTGAGACCGAAGTACCGCAGGAACTCCTTCGTCGTTCTGTACATGAGCGCGCGACCCATTCCGGGGGCGCGCCCCGCTATCGTGATGAGATCCCGTCTCATGAGAGTGGCGAGGACCCCGCTCGAGTCGACGCCCCTGATGATCTCTACCTCGGCCCTGACGATGGGTTGCTTGTACGCGACGATCGCGAGAGTCTCGAGAGCGGCCTGGCTCAACCGCGTCGCGATCCTCCCCTTGTGAAGCTCACGTACCCACTTGGAGTATTCGGGGCGGCAGTATATCTGCCATCCTCCCGCTACCTCCGACAGGGCGTACGGTCGCTCCTCCGAGTCGTACTGCTCGGCGAGTTCCTTCAGAGCCTCTCTTATCTCGCGCCGCTCAGCTTCTTCGACGATGGCGGTCATCCTGTCCATCGGCACCGATGAATCCGCCGCGAACAGAACCGCCTCCACGATCTTCTTGACGTCCAGGTCGGCCACGGCTACTCCTCCACTCTCGCCTCTATCTCGATGTCTCCGAAGTTCCGTTTCTGCAAGGCCCTCACCTCGCCGAGCCTGATGAGCTCGAGCAACGCGATGAAGGTGGCGATTATCTCGATGCGGCCTGCACCCGCGCCGAATGCGTCGGCGAACGGAATGGAGCCGCGCTTCGAGATGATGCTCCTGATCCGGTGGATCTGCTCTTCGACCGTGAACTCTTCCATGTCGACCGAGTGAACGTCGACGCGTTCGGGAACGCGCGACAGCACCTCGCGCAGTCCGTCGACCAGATCGAAGAGGGTGACGTCGCGCAGGAAGTCCTCTATGTCAACTTCCTCCTCGACGTCCAAGTAGCTCTTCGGGTCGACTCCCCTCGGGAAATACTGCCGTCGTTCTTCTTCCTTGCCGGACAGCGTGGTCGCGACTTCCTTGAACTGCTTGTATTCGACCAGCTTCCGGACGAGCTGCTCGCGCGGGTCTTCCTCTTCCTCGGTCCCGTCGATTTCCTTCGGGAGGAGCATCTGGACCTTGACCCGTATCAGCGTGGCGGCCATCTCCAGGAACTCGCCCGCGAGCGCCAGGTCCACCGATTCCATGAAGTTGATGTATTCGAGGTACTGCTCTGTGATGGTGGCTATCGGAATGTCGTAGATGTCGATCTCGTGCTCGCGTATCAGGTGCAGCAGGAGGTCGAGGGGGCCCTCGAACGCGTCGAGACGCACCTCGTACACCGGGCGTCGCACCGGCTGCAGTCTCTCAGCGGCATCGGGCTCCGAATCGGGCTCGACGGCCTCCGGTTCCGCGCGCGGCGCCTCAGCTGCAGCCGGGGCCGTATCGGCGGCTGTCTGCTCTTCGAGCAGTTCCTTGTGGACCATCTCGCGCGCCTCGGGATCTTGATCGTCTGCTGTGGGATCGACTGGGACGCTATCAGTTCCCGCTCCGTGCGTCAAGGTTTCCGCCAGGCTTCGAGCAAGCGCCTTCTCCTCGTCCTCGGACGATACCCCGCCGTCAAGACGGGCGTCGAGGAGAGCGCCCAGGATCTCTCCGACCGCCTTCCCCTCCGGGACGCCGAGCCCCGCGAGGTCGTCGCCGGTCAGCGCCGTCGAGGTCCCGGCGAGCCGTGTCGTGTAGAGCGCGACTCGCGCCGCGACGGCCGTGTCCGGAGCAGCGGCGCGTGCAAGAAGCAGCGTCTCAGCGGAGAAGCGCCTCAGCAGCCCGTAGATGCGGCTCGGGAGCGGATCCTCGTCCGACGAGAGCACGGGCAGCACGTCGCGCTCAAAGTCGGCCAGCTCAGCCACGAGTGCGCGGACGCGCCGCCCCGCGGCCAGTCGCTCGACCACTCGGCCCCGCAGGTCGGTCTTCAGAGGCTGGAGCAGTGCCCCCAACAGTGTGATCCAGCGCTCGGGTGCGGGCTCAACGGTTTCGTCGCGCGTGGACAGCAGCCGGTCGATCTCCACTATCGTCGCTCGAACGGACTTCGGGACCTCCCAGCCCTCCACCATGGAGGAGAGAATGCCCCAGTCGATCAGACGGAAGACGGGTGGCCACGGGTCGTCCTCTCCCAGAATGAGTTCGAGTTCGTTGAGAAGCCTCTCCCCGCTTACCGTGTCAGTGCGCCGCTCGGACACGGCCCGCCTGAGCAGGGCCTCGGTGCCGGTCTCGATGGACAGCCCGAAGCGAGCGCTGAACCTGACGCCCCTGAGGATCCTGGTGGGGTCGTCCTCAAAGCTCGCGTCCGTCAGCACGCGGAGGATCCCGTTCTCCAGGTCGGCGCGGCCGTCGAACGGGTCGAGGAGGTTCCCGAACCCGTCCGCGTTCAGCACGATGGCCATCGAGTTCACTGTGAAATCCCGGCGCCTGAGATCGCTCTCCATCGCTCCCGGAGTGACCGTGGGAAGCGCCCCGGAGCGCTCGTACACCTCGCTTCGCGCCGTCGCCACGTCTACCTTGCGTCCCCCGGGCAGCGTCAGGATTACCGTGCCGAACCTCGTGTGCGCCTTGACCGAACCTCCAAGCAGTTCAGCCGCCGTCTCTGCGAACCTTATGGCGTCACCCTCGACCACGACGTCAAGGTCGTAGTTGGGCAGCCCAAAGAAGAGGTCGCGCACGACCCCTCCGACGACGCACGCGATCATGCCCCGCTCGTCAGCAAGCATCCCGAGAGATCTCAGGAGTTCGAGTTCGGCTTCGGCGGTGTTCGACAGGAAGAGCTGTCTCGGGTCGTTTGCGGACACTTGCTCTGCTCCAGTATCGAAGGTCTCGCTGTCTGTCGACGGCTGCCGGTCACTCTCGTGCCGCGTCCGGTGACTACCTAACCCCTCGGGTGGAACGTCCGGTGGATCTCCTTGAGATACTCCCGGTCGACGCTGGTGTAGATCTGCGTTGTCGAGATGTCCGAGTGGCCCAGCATCTCCTGAACCACCCTGAGATCGGCGCCGCCTTCCAGCATGTGTGTCGCGAACGAATGCCGCAGCGTGTGCGGTTTCACCCGGTCGCGCACACCTGCCCTGACCACGTGCTTCTGGAGTATCTTCCAGAAGCCCATTCTCGACAGCGGTCCCCCCCGGGCGTTCAGGAAGACCACGTCGGTGGCGGGCGCGCGAGCTGCCAGATCCGGCCGGACGTCGCGGCGATAGCGCGTCGTCCAGTCGATCGCCGCTTCGCCCACCGGCACTACCCTTTCTTTCGATCCCTTGCCCATGCAGCGCAGATAGCCGTCGTCGAAGAAGAGGCTGGACAGAGTCAGCGTGATCAGCTCGCTGACCCGGAGTCCCGCGCCGTAGGCTGTCTCGAGCATCGCTCGGTCCCTGATGCCCAGCGGCGTCGACGTGTCTACCGCCGTCAGGATGGCCTCGATCTCGTGAACCGCCAGCACGTCCGGGAGCTTCCTCTGGAACCTCGGGCCCTCCACCTCCAGCGTCGGATCAGTCGCGACCACGCCCTGCACGACCAGGTATCTGTGGAACCCGCGCAGACACGACAGGTTCCTTGCGATGCTCCTGGGGGACACGCCCTCGGCCAGCCTGTGGCCGGTGAAGTCGCTGACGTTCCGCGAACTCACCTCACCGGGCGAATCGACCTTCCGCGTCGCCAGGAACCGGGAGTACGCAGCGAGGTCGCCCCGGTACGAGGCGACCGTGCTCCGCGACAGACCTCGTTCGACCGACAGGTGGTCCAGATACTCGTCGATCATCTCCTCCATCGCCGTCGCGCGCCCGGTCTCAGCTCCGGCCCTTGCTGCCTTCACCGTCGCCGCCTTCCGATTCGAGCAGGAAGCGTATGCGTTCGCGCTCGGTCCGTTCGTCGCCTCTGAGAGCCAGGTCGATCTGGCCCGTCTCGATCTCGATCAGGCGGCGTTTCATGTCGGGACCGCCGCCGGAGTACCCTCCGAGCGAGCCGTCGCTGTTGACCACCCTGTGACAGGGTATGACTATTGGAAGCGGGTTCCGAGAGAGCGCCTGTCCGACCGGTCGGGTCGCCCTGGGCGCTCCCACCTCACCAGCCACCCACTTGTACGTTCGGAGCACGCCGTAGGGTATCTGTCTCACCACGTCGAGGACCCGACGGTTGAAGTCCGTGGTGCCGCTCAGGTCCACTTTGTGTTCCAGCGGCTCACGGCCGCCCGCGAGGTAGTTCCTGATGGAATCGACCGCTCTTCTCAGACGGATCCTGTCCTCGACGATCATGACCCGCTCGCCTCGCGTCTCGCGGGAGAGAGCGCGCTTCGCGTCCAGGCTCTTGCCGAACGCGACCATCCTGAGGCCCAGATCGCTTCCCGCGACCAGGAAGCACCCGATCTCCGTGTCGAACGTCACGTATCGAAGGACCGGCAGCGTCGTCGCGTCCTCTTCAGGCTGAGGTACTATCACCACTTCCCGCCTCCTCGAGCGCTCTCTTGATCCTTCTGGCCGTCGCGAGGCCAACGCCCGGTACCTCCGCGATCTCCTCGGGCGTGCGCTGCACGATCGAGCGCACCGAGCCGAACTTCCTGAGCAGAGCTTCCTTGCGCGACGGTCCGACCCCGGGGATATCATCCAGGAGAGAGTGCCTCGCCTCGCGTTCGCGCAGTGACCTGTGATATGCGATGCTGAAGCGGTGCACCTCGTTACGCACCCGCACGAGCAGCTTCTTGGCCCTCGAGTCCACGGGGATCGGCAACGGAGTCGCCCTTCCCCGTACGAAGACCTCCTCCTCGCGCTTCGCCAGCCCGACGAGCGTTACGCCTCTCACGCCGGTTGCGCGCATCGCCTTGGCCGCCGCCGACAGCTGGCCCTTCCCTCCATCGATGAGAAGCAGGTCGGGCAGCTCCCGTTCCTCCCCGACCAGGCGCTTGAGATGTCGTGAGACTACCTCGGCGATACTACCATAGTCGTCCCGGGCTTGCACTACCGTCCGGATGCGGTACTTGCGGTAGAGGGCCCTGTCGGGGCGCCCGTCCCTGAACGTAACGACGGTCCCGACCGGGTGGGCGCCGGCGATGCTGGAGATGTCCACTCCGGATATGAGTCGTGGCGGGCGCTTCATTCCCAGCGCCTCGCCCAGCTCGCCGACGGAGGTGGGAACGCGCCGGGCCTCGAACGTCCTCTTCAGCGCCTGGCGGGCGTTGTCGCGCGCGAAGTCGACGAGGAGGTGCTTCTCCCCACGCCTGGGGGCGCTGAGCGTCACCTTGCGGGGCGAGCCTCCGGCCAGCCACGTCTCGATGGCGTCTCGGTCCGGCGGGTCGCGGTCCAGCAGTATCTCGCCGGGCAGCCCACCCCGTGACAGGCTGTAGAACTGCTTCAGGAAGGTCTCCATGACCTCGTCGTCGTCGGTCCTCGGCCCCAGCTCCAGAGGGCAGCTCTCGCAGGCAACGAGCTTCCCGGCCCTCACTCGGACGACGGACGCCACGGCGTAGTCCTCATGTCGCGCGATGGCGACGACGTCGCGATCGACCGGCCTGGCGCTCAGGACGCGCTGCCTGCGTCCCGTCTTCTCGATGTCCGCGATGCGGTCGCGCAGAAACGCCGCCTCCTCGAATCGCAGGCCGCCGACCGCTTGCTCCATTTGTTCCGTCAGGAGCGACACCACGTCGTCTGCTCGCCCCTCCAGAAAGAGCGTGAGTTCCCGGACGATCCTGCCGTACTCCTCCTTCGACACGGCCCCGATGCAAGGTCCGAGACATCTCCCTATCTGGAAGTTCAGGCACGGTCTCGGGCGCTTCTTGAACGCGGCGCATTGCCGGATCGGAAAGACCTGTCTGATGAGCCTGAGAGTACGTCTCATGGCCTTGGTGTCCGTGTACGGACCGAAGTAACGGGACCCGTCCTGACTGACCACGCGCGTTACGTAGGCGCGCGGGAAATCCTCCGATAGCGTCAGCCTGATGAACGGGTATCTCTTGTCGTCCTTGAGTTTGACGTTGTAGCGGGGGCGGTGTTCCTTGATGAGGTTGGACTCGAGGACGAGTGCCTCCGTCTCCGAGCCCGCCACGATGTAGTCGACATTCTCGAACTTCGACCGAAGCACCTGCACCTTCGGGTCCGGCGACTCCGCCCCGCCGGTGTACGCCCTGAGGCGGTTGCGCAGGTTGAGCGCCTTCCCGACGTAGATGACCTTCCCGTTCCCGTCCCTGAGGAGGTAGACCCCTGGCTTCGTGGGCGGGCGCGGATGCTTCTTTCGTCCGCTGGGCATGACCTCTCCGTTGGGTGTGTGGTTGCGTTCCGGGAGCCTCTTGACGGCCCTTTGGACAGACTAGCCCCGCCCGAGCGCTCGTGTCAACCGGCGCGGCCCATGGTAGGGGGACCGCGGGAGGCCGTCGGGGCGACCACTGGGGTCGTCGCGGGCACTGGGGTCGTCGCGGACATGGGGTCGTCGCGGGACATGGGGTCGTCGCGGGCTTGACTCGTCTGCCGGGCGATGGTATATTGGCGATTTCAGTGAGTGATCGGCCCCGGGGTCGCCGGGGCGCCAAACGACCGCATGGAGGTGGTGTTGCCGCAGAAGAAATCCGCTATCAAGAGACGCAGGCAGGACGAGAAGCTGAACGCGAAGAACCGCGCCATCAGGTCCAGGGTGGCCACGGCCGTGAAGAAGGTGAACAGCGCACCCGTCGAGGAACGCGAGCCGGCCTTGAGAGCGGCCGTCTCCTTGATCGACAAGGCCGTCAAGGTCGGCGTCATCAAGAAGGCCACGGCCGACCGCAAGAAGTCGCGTCTGATGAAGGCCGGCCAGCGCGTCTCGTAGCACGTGCTTCCGTCCGAAAGCTCGCGCCCCCTCCCTGATGGGAAGGGGCGCGTCTTGCGTACCCGCAGGGAGTCCCGGGTCGCCTACTCGAGAGTCTCGAGGATACGCAGGATGCCCTGCGTCGCATCGTCCACGGGCACCTCGGTAACCTCGCCCGTCTTTCTGATGCGGGCCTCGACTACTCCCGACTTGAGCCCCCTGTCCCCGATCGTGACACGCAGCGGCATGCCGATGAGATCAGCGTCCTTGAACTTCACGCCGGCCGAGTCATCTCTGTCGTCCAGGAGCACGTCGATCCCCGCCGCCCCAAGTTCGGCGTAGAGCTTCTCCGCAATGATCTTGCACTCCTCGCTCTTCGTGCTGACGACGAGTATCTCCACAGCGAACGGGGCCACCGACAGCGGCCACGTGATCCCGTCTTTGTCGTTGTGCTGTTCTATGATCGCCGCTACCGTGCGTGACACCCCGAGGCCGTAGCAGCCCATGATGAACGGTTTGGCCACGCCGTCCTCGTCCAGGAACGTCGCGTTCATGCTGGTGGAGTACTTCGTCCCCAGCTTGAACGCCTGGCTGACCTCGATGCCTCTGAACGAATCCAGTTCTCCACCGCACTTTGCGCACCGGTCGCTCTTCTTGATGAGGACGATGTCGTGGAACGCCGTGGGAGTGAAGTCCCGTCCGGGATTGACGTTCCTGATGTGCACGTCCTGTGCGTTCCCGCCCACGACGGCGTTGACCAGCGGTTCCACCGTGTGGTCGGCGATTATCTCGATACCCTCGAGCCCAACGGGGCCCGCGAACCCGACGGGCGCTCCCGTGACCTTCTCAATGACGGCGAGTGGAGCCGGCGCGACCATGTCGGCCTCGAGAGCCATCGCCAGCTTCTCCTCCTGCACCTCCCGGTCTCCCCTGACCAGAACCGCGACCGGTCTGCCGTCGACCTCGTAGATGATGGTCTTGATCAAACGCCATGGCTCGACACCCAGGAACTCGGAGACCTGCTCGATGGTCCTCGCCCCGGGAGTATCGACGCGCTCCAACTGGCCCGGCGATTCGTTCAGCTCGGGCGCCACGACCGTTCCCTCGGCCCGTTCGTCGGTCGCCGCGTAGCCACAGTCGCAAACGATGATCTCCGACTCGCCGGTGTCGGACAGGACCATGAACTCGTGTGAGTGGCTGCCGCCGATGGCCCCCGTTGCAGCCTCGACCGGACGGAAGGTCAGCGAGCAGCGTTCGAAGATGCGCGCATACGCGTCGCACATGTCCCGGTACGTCTCGTCGAGCGACTCCTCGTCACGGTGGAAGCTGTATGCGTCCTTCATCAGGAACTCGCGCGAGCGAACGACGCCGAATCTCGGCCTGAGTTCGTCGCGGAACTTCGTCTGGATCTGGTACACCGTGAACGGCAGCTCCCTGTAGGAGCGGACCTCGTTCCGGACGATGTCCGTCACCACTTCCTCGTGCGTCGGACCCAGCGCGAACTCGCGGCCGTTCCTGTCGCGCACTCGCCAGAGCTCCTTGCCGTACACGTCCCATCGCCCTGATTCCGTCCACAGGTCGGCCGGGCTCAACACCGGCATCAGGATCTCCTGGCACCCGGCGGCGTCCATCTCCTCCCTGACGATGGTCTCTACCTTGAGGAGCGCGCGTCTGCCCAGCGGAAGGTAGTTGTAGACGCCGGACGTTAGCTTGCGAATGCACCCGCTTCGGAGCATGAGCCTGTGACTGGTGGTCTCGGCGTCGGAAGGGTCTTCCTTGTGTGTCGGAATCAGTGCCCTACTCCAGCGCATCTTCGTCCCCGTTCGTGCTCGCGTGCGAGCGGCTGTGGCCATTGCGGGTTCTCAGTCCCATGAGTTCATCGTACAACTCCTGGATCTCGTCGAAGCCGAAGTCCCGCATGTTGCCGTCCCATCCCCAGAAGTCGTCGAGCATCCTGTTCCCGGCGCATTCGTACTGATACGCCTGAGTGAACATCTCGAGCTTGTCGATCGCGCGCACGAGCTTCCCTTCGACCGAGGAACGTTCGGCAAACTCCTTCCAGAGTCCAACGTACTCGACGCCGCTCGCAATACCGGTGAAGAGACGCTCGAGTATCCTGAGTTCGGCCGCCTCCTTGACGTCCTCTCCAAGGAGCCGCGTTGCCGGCGCGTGGATGTCGCCCAGCATGTGTTCGGGCAGGTCGTGGATCAGCGCGATCTTCAGGAGCTTCTCTCGGTCGAGGTCGATGTCGAGGCGGTCCGCGAGCAGCATCGCTATGAGCGCCACGGCATAGGAGTGCTCCGCGACGCTCTCTCCGTCGCGCACCCCTCTGACCCGCCAGCCCATGCGCGGTATGGCCTTGAGTTCGTTGCACTCCAGGATGATCTCAAGCAGCCTGGAGCAGCCTTTTCCTCTCCAAGTGGTCATCGACTCAGAAGCTCCTCAGTACGTCCGCAGAGCGTCCGTCCAGAACGCGTGACGACCCGCACTTGAAGTCGAGGTCGCGTTTCCTCTCCTGCAGTATAACCTCGCCCGTGCGTACTGCCTAGCTCTTCGGCACGCCCGCGCTCCTCAGACCCAGAACGTCCTGCATGTCGTACAGCCCCGGTTCGCGTCTGGCGGCGAAGCGCGCCGCGAGGACGGCGCCGACCGCGAACGCGTTCCCCGAGAGCGCCACGTGCTCGATGGTCAGCGTCTCGAGTTCCGACAGGAACTGAACCGTGTGGCGTCCGGCTATGGCTCCTCCCCGGACGGAATGAACTCCTATTTCGCCACGCTTCCTGCCGGCGCTCGGGCCGGACCTTCCCACCACCACGACCGCGTCGCCGCTCTCTCCTCGAGCCCGAGCCAGGATGTCCGCCGCGGTGAGGGCCGTGCCGCTCGGAGCGTCCCTCTTGCCCCGGTGGTGCGCTTCCACGATCTCGATGTCGAAGTCGTCTCCCAGCACCGCCCCGGCCCGTCCGAGCAGGGCGAAAAGAACGTTGGCCCCGACGCTCGTGTTCGATGCCAGCACGACGGCAGTCGCGCATGCGGCCGCGCGCACGGCCGCAGTCTGCGCCTCGGACAACCCGGTCGTTGCGACGACGAGGCCCACGCCCGCGTCGGCGGCGAATCCGGCACACAGCGCGGACTGCTCGGGAACGGAGAAGTCGACGAGGACGTCGAACTCTTCGAGAGCGAGGTCGGCCGGCGCACCAACGACGAGCCCATCCGGAGAGCCCGCGCCGCAGACGTCGATGAGCTTCCGCCCGACGGATTCATGGTCGGGCGCCTCAAGTCCGCCGACGAGCTCCACACCTGCCGCCGCGGCGAGTTCTCTCGCGACCAGCATGCCCGTGCGCCCACAGATTCCGCTCACTACGGCACGTACCACGTGGCCTCCCGGGTCGGCCGCATCGGGCGTCCGACCGCTGCCAGCCTTTGTGTGATCAGTGGATTATGCGGATTGTTCCGCTGCGAGGGTGCCCAAGTCAAGGGCAAAAGCCGAAGGTCGTCCTGGCCGGGGCGTGCATTGTGAGGCCGCGACCGCCGCTACGCGTCGTCCCGCGAATGCTCTTTGGAGAAGGAATCGAGGGTCGCGCGGACCGCTCGCGATATCTCAGACGGACCGAAGGGTTTCTGAAGGTAGGTCGCCGCGCAGCTGGAGAGCTTGGTAACGTCCTTTTCTTCCGGGAAGCCGCTCATCACTATGAGCGGGATATCGAACCCCTCCCTGGCAAGGTGCTCCCACATCTCCCTGCCGCTCATCTCAGGCATGACGACGTCGCTCACCACGAGGGAGACGTCCTCTGCCTGCCTCGCTTCCTCCAGGGCCTCGCGACCGTTCGATGCCACGACGACCCTATAGCCGCTGGCCTCGAGCGCCTCGCGGACCATCGCCCTGACACCCGCATCGTCTTCCACCACCAGGATGGTCTCGTTGTTTCCTGAGGCAAGGCCGGCGGGCTTCCTCTCGTCGATCTCCTCCTTGTCCGGAGGTCGGACCGGCAGGTAGATGATGAATGTGGTGCCCTTGCCGACCCGGCTCTCGACGTCGATGAAGCCTCCGTGACGGCGAGCGACGCTGAACGCGATCGACATGCCAAGACCCGTCCCTCGGCCGGCCTCCTTGGTGGTGAAGAACGGTTCGAAGATCCGTTCCTTCGTTTCTTCGTCCATGCCGAACCCGGTGTCGGCGATCTCGAGTATCTGGCAGAGCTCGATGCCGGGGACGGTGAAGCGGCGCGCGAGCGCGCCCACCGTTGCCATCTGCCGCGTGGATATCGCTATCTTCCCGCCGTCCGGCATCGCGTCCTTCGCGTTGATGGCGAGGTTCATGATCAACTGGTTGATCTGTTGCACGTCTCCGATGATGGTGTCCATGTCGGACCCGAGGTTGAACTCGACCGAGACCTTCTCGCCCAACATCCGACCAACGAGCTTCATCGTCTCAGTGACCGTGTCGTTGATGTTGACCGGGCCCGTCGTGGCGGTGTCGCGCCTGCTGAACGTCAGGAGCTGACGCGTCAGCGCTGCGGCGCGCTCGCTGGCCATGACGATCTCGCTCAGCCCCGGAAGCTCCCTGTACTCCGCGGGGAGCCGGGACATCAGGAGCTGCGCGTAGCCCTGGATGGTGGTGAGCAGATTGTTGAAGTCGTGCGCGACCCCGCCGGCCAGCTGACCGACCGCCTCCATCTTCTTCGAGTGATGGTATTCGGACTCGAGCTGGGTGCGTTCTTCGATCTCGAGCTCGCGCGACAGGGCTCCGGAGATGAGTCCGGAGACGACCTCGAGCAGCTGTCTGTCCTCCGTGCTCCAGGGCCTCCCCGACCTGCAGTGCTCGAAGCTCGTCCAGCCGGTGGCCGCTCCCTGCACGTTCGCGGGGATCAGGAGCAGAGAGCGGATTCCCGCTGCTCTCAATGGTTCCGCCTGCTCTGGCGGGAGCTGTTCGATGTCGTCCACCTGCACCGTTCTGCCGGCGGCCATTGCGTCGGCCCACTCGGGGATCTCTTCGGGAGCGAAAGCAGGCGCCCCGTCCTCGGCCGTCTCCAACTCTGCGTCGCGCCACTCGTGCGTAACCTCGCTGACGTGCTCCCCGGCCTGCCTCTTGAGCAGACGCACCCTGTCGAGTGACCACCCGCGCCCGATACGCGCCAGCACGTCGTCCAGGTGCGCCGCCGGGACATCGTAATCCTGAAGGAGGATTGACGCGACCGTGTTGAGAAGCGACTCGTGAAGCACCTGACGCTCGAGGGCCTCTCGCGCCAGCAGGTTCATTCTGTCGACCCACAGGATGGCGCACATCGAGATGAAGAGGTCAAGGTCGTGATCCGTCAGTTTGGGAACCTGGGCCGGATCCTCGGACATCGTGCCCGCCACCAGAACCGTCTCCATCTGCCCGTGACGCGTGTTGGGTATCCACACGAAGAAGGGCAGCCCGAGCGCCGATCGGACCTGTTCGATCCACGGCTCTCCCGGCGTCTCGCCGTTGACCAGCTGAGGTTTGGACCACGCCTCCCTGCTGTCGGCCGGCAGCGTCAGGCAGACCTCCTGGCCGTCGGAGGTCGAGCCCAGCGCCGCGGTCTGACGAAGGCATGTTCCGGAGTCATTGAGCTCCAGGATCACGGCGCGCTTCATCCAGAGCTCGGACACGATCGCCTTGAGCGCGATCCTGTAGAGCTCATCGAGAGAGGGCGCGCGACTGGTGCTGTACTGGAAACCTGTCAGGAAGCTGAAGGCCTTCCTGGACCGACGTACCTCCTGGGTCAGATGCATGACCTTGTAGTCAGCGCGCACGACCTCGCCGCCAAGCCTTTCGAGGCGAGACCTCAGCCCCTTGAGCTGGCGCTCGAGTTCGTCAGTCCGGGAATCCTTCTCTTCGATCGGGTCTGGCAACGTCTAATCCTCCGAAAGCACGATCAGCACGCCGGTCCAGTCGAGCGCGCGCGAGCCGCCCATGAACGGGGCGATCTCAACGCCGGAGTAGAATCCAAGAAGCGGCATCTGCGACCCGATGGTCTCCTGGATGATGGCGCCCTCTTCGGCACCCGCACCCGAGAAGCCGCTGGTCCTGCCGGCGCAGTCGATGTATAGCGCGAGGAACGGGTCGCCGCCCCCGACGCTCTTCAGCACGTTGTTGGACATCTCACGGGCCGAGCTGAGCATGTGCTCGTTGCTGCGGCGCATGACCTGAACCCTCTCGCCGGGCCCGAAATCGGACTCGAAGAGGACGACGGAGCCGTCGTCGGGATTCGCTGCCGCGATGAGCCTGTTGACGTACTCATTCTCGTTGAAGTCGCCGTAGGGGTCACTGCCGTAGTTGGCGCCGAGCGTCACGAGAAGCGAATACTGCTGCCAGTCGCGAGCTGCTCCGGCGCCGATGATGTCCTCGATGACGTCCAGCGCGGGACGACCGTCGAGCTCTCTGACGATCGGACCGTCGATCCTGGTGATGGTGTGATAGTCGCTGGCCGGCTCGCACCCGTGGCTGATGGCGTGGTGGACGGAGCAGTCGCCAGAAACGACCACGCCCACCGCATGCTGTTTCATCGCCCGGTCGTTGGCGAAGACGTGCGAGCCACTCCACTGGTAGTCATTGATCATCCCGCCGCCCAGCACGGGAGCGTGTCGTCCGCCGAGACCCCTCTCGACACCTTTGATGAGCTGGCTGGCGAGATTGACCGTGAGCGGAGGCGTCGACTTGACGGAGTCGTAGAAGAGCAGAATTGCCCGCGCGTCCTCTTCCGACCGCCCGGCGAGCATACGTCCGAGTTCCTCGCCCGCCACCTCTTCGCCGTCCCTGAGCCCGCCGACGGACATTGCGTCGAAGCGGATTGAATCCGAGGAGACCACCGCTACGCCGGCCTCGTAACCGCCGTAGCTGGATTTGTCGTTCGTGATGACGCCGACGGCGGTTCCGCCGATCAACGTGCTCTCCCCGACCACTTCTCGCACGGCCTTGAGAAAGTTGATCGGATCATGGTTCCCACCACAGAAGGCCACGGTGAAGTCGCTTCGCTCCAGCGATCCGTTGGCCATCGCCTTCTCCGCGCACTTGCGCCCGGCCTCGAGCGAGTCCGTAACATCCATGTACCCAACACCTGACTTCACTGTCTTCATTGCGCTCTCTCCTTCTCGCGCCGACAGCGCGGGCACCGCTGTTTCCGGGGTGAGCCCGCGCCGCGTCCGACGCTCCCTTGCCACCTGCGCGCTCGAATTCCGGCGCGCGGACCTGTCGCACCGGAAACAAAGCAAGACCCGTTCCAGCGGGAAAGATCGAAAACCCCGGTTCTGGGGCGTTTGACCGGGGGTTGAGCTGGTTGACCCGGGGCTCGGACGAACGGTCGCGCGCCCAATCGCACGTTGCAATGCTGGCTGGCAGCGACGTGGGCATGTGGGGTCAGAGTTTGAACAGGCGACGAGGCCTGGCTCCGGGGGGAAAACGACGGGCGACGGCCGCGGTGGCCGTCGCCCTTATGCTGCTCTCATCGGCAGGTGCGTCGTGTGCGCGCCTCCCTGCTAGTCGTGTCTCGGATCACTCGCCGGCGCGAACTGTGCTCTCGCGGCGGCCGTCGCGCGCTGACGGCGCTCGAGGTGGTACTGCTCCTTCTCCGGAGACCATCCCATCATGCGGACCTTGTCGCCCCTGGCGATCGTGATGAGGTGCGGGACGCAGAATCCAGATGTCTTGTTCTCCAGACTGCCGAGAATGGTGCTCGCCTCCGGGCCGTCCACGAGGAAGTGCTCCGCCCCCGGAGCGTGGATGCCCCATATGGCGTAGTACGGCATCACCCTGAGCGTGACGAGCTTCTGGTAGAGCTGTCTGAGCACGGCCGGATCGTCGTTCACGCCCCTGAGCAGCGGACCCTGCTGGAGCATGACGATCCCCGCGTCGCCCATCATCCGGAGGCCTCGTTCCACCTCGGGTGTTATCTCCCGCGGATGCACGAAGGACAGCGTCATGAAGAGCGGGTTGTGCTCGGCCAGCATCTTGACGAGCGACTCGGTCACTCTCGACGGCGTGTAGATGGGCGACCGAGTCGTGATGCGCAGTATCTCCACGTGCGGAATGGCCCGCAGCGAAGACACCCAGTGGTGCAGCTCGTCGTCCGACAGGATGAGAGGCTCTCCCCCCGTGATTATCACGTCGCGGATCGACTGGTCCTTGCGGACGTAGTCCAGCGCCCTGTCGCTCTCCTCCTGGCTCAGGTGCGTGACCTTGCCGCCCTTCCTGAAGCAGAAGCGGCAGTGCGATGCACACGCCAGCGTGGGGACTACGAGCAGCTTGCCAGGGTACCTGTGAATGATGCCCGGGCACGGCTGGTAGCGCGCCTCGTCGGCGTGCACGTCGTCGTCGTCCTCGCCCGGTCTGTGGCGCAGCTCGTCGGTCGTCGGGACCACCATCTTCCTGATCGGG
>JBDRFG010000064.1:0-22344 GCA_043819135.1 Candidatus Eiseniibacteriota bacterium
GTTGAGCGTCTTCCGCGAGTTGTCGATGACGCCGCGCTTCATCAGGTCGACTATGCCGTCGCTCAGGAGTTCCGTGTGCACGCCCAGGTGCTTCTTCCCGGACAGGGCGGCCAGGATGGCGTTGGGCAGGCTCCCGTATCCTACCTGTATGGTGTCCCCGTCCTGGACGATGCGCGCGACGTAGTTGCCGATGCGCTCCGCTATCTCGCCCGGCACGGTCGCCTCGTAGGTCAGGAGCGGCTCGTCGTGGTGGATCATGAAATCGACGTCGTCGATGTGCACGAACGCATCGCCGTGGATACGCGGCATCTGCGAGTTGACTTGCGCGATAACGGTGGTCGCTGCCTCCACGGCCGCCTTGGTGATGTCTACGCTCACCCCGAGGCTCATGAACCCGCTCGCATCCGGGCGCGAGACCTGGATGAGGGCGACGTCAATAGGCACGAGCCTTCTGCGGAAGAGGGCGGGGACCTGCGACAGGAAGATGGGGGAGTAGTCGGCGAGGCCCTCGTTCACGGCATCGCGCGTGCTGTCGCTGATGAAGAACGAGTTGTGGCGGAAGTTGCTCTTGAACTTCGCGTCGGTGTAGGGCGCTACACCCAGCGTCCAGACGTGCAGCACCTCGGCATCGAAGAAAGCCTTCGGGTGCGACTCAACGAACTCAATGAGCGCGCGCACGAGGTACTGGGGCTCCCCGCACGCCGTGCTGATGAATATCCTGTCGCCCCGGTGGATGTGCGAGAAGACCTCGTTTTCCGGGAGAAACTTGCCGGGGTACTGCTCGCGGAGGCCAGCGAGGATCTCCTCGGTCAGTCGCTCGTCCACGTCTCTTCTCCGTGTTCTTCCTGCGGTTGGGACCTGGGTGGAGAGGAAGCCGTGCGGCAGTGCACGACAACTACCAATAGTCGCTCTCGCGACGGCGTAAGTCAACGCAATTGGGAGCGCCCGAGGTTGAGTTTCCTCGCCCGACTCGCTATGCTGGGGCCTTCATGCACGCGACGCCTGCGTGAGCCGCAGTCGTTCGATCGCTTACTAGGGGGCATCTTGTTGAACCACAGAAGAGACACCATGGATACGAGCGGACGGCGCCGTGGCCGATAAGCCCGCGGTCAGCATCACAGAGGGCAACGTTCTCAAGAACGTTCTCTACATGGGCATCCCCTCGATGATCGGTTTTGGGGCGATGACCATCTACGCCCTGACCGACATCTACTGGGTGGGGCGCCTGGGCACGGCTCACGTCGCCGCGCTGACGATGTTCGGGGCGATAGCGTGGATCCTGGGCTCGACCAACCAGATCGTCGGGACGGGGTCGGTGGCCCTGATCTCCCGCAGGTACGGCGAGGGCGAGTACGAAGCGACCCGGGACGTCATTCGCCAGACCCTGCTGCTCAAGTTCTCTCTCGCGGTCATAATGGCCGTCATCGGCCTCCTTGCTGTCCCGTTCATCATCCGGTTCATGTCGGACGACCCGGATGTGCGCCGACTCGCCGTGGAATACGGGAGCGTCTTCTTCTACGGCCTGCCGTTCATGTTCTCTTCCTACACCGTCTACACGGCGCTCCGGGGCGTGGGAGACGCGCCGAAGGCAATGTACATCATGCTGATGTCGACGGCGCTGAACGTCGGGCTCGACCCCTTGCTCATCTTCGGGTTCAACATGGGAGTGGCGGGAGCGGCGCTCGCGACGGTCATCTCGGCGACGTGCGCGGTCCTCGTGGGCCTTGTGGTTCTGGCATCGGGCAGGTCCAACATCACGGTGTCCCTCATGCACAGGTTCCACCCGCGCCTCTCCGTCATGATGCAGATCCTGAAGATCGGGTTGCCCGCGGGCCTGAACGGGCTCCTGCGCAGCGTCGCGCATTGGTACGTCACCACGCTCGTCGCGACGTTCGGGACGCTCGTCGTGGCGGCCTACGGACTCAGTCTCCGGATCATGGAGTTGGGCATTCTGTTCGGGGTCGGACTGGAGCTGGGCGCGAGCGCCATCGTCGGGCAGAACCTGGGTGCGAAGAAGAAGGACAGGGCGCACGAGGCCGTTGTCAAGGCCACGCTCCTCGTAATGGTTCTGACCGGAGTGCTCGCGGTGTTCGAGGTGATATTCGCGCGCCAGATACTCGGGCTCTTCACGTCTGACGCCGCGGTCATAACGACCGGCGTCACGCTCGTACGGCTTCTGGTGATCGCCCAGGTGATGATAGCGATGCACATAGTCATGTCGTCGGCCTTCTACGGCTCGGGCAACACGTGGCCGCCGACGGTCATAGCCGGTATCATCGAGTGGGGCGTTCAGATCCCGCTGATCCTCTTTGCCATCCACGTTCTCCACACCACCGAGACCGGAGTGTGGTGGTCGATGTTCATAGCGGCTTCAATAGAGGTGCTCCTGACGTTTATCTGGTTCCAGCGCGGCCACTGGAAGCACCAGGAAGTGTGACGGTCGCGCGCCGTCAGAGCCCACCGTCCGGAGGAAGACGTTGCTTCTCGGAATCGATGTCCCGAGCGCAGGTGAGTTCGACGTCGTGGGCTTCGGCCTGAACGCGGTCGACCACCTGTGCTTCGTTCCTCGCTTCCCGGCACCGGGTTCGAAGCCGAGGGTCTCCCGGTTCCTCCGCACACCGGGCGGGCAGGCGGCTAGCGCGATGGTCCTCTGCTCGAAACTGGGCCACAGGGCGAAGTACGTCGGCAAGGTGGGTGCGGACGAGACGGGCGACTTCTCTCTTGCGAGCATCAAGTCCGAGGGCGTGGATGTCAGCGACGTCGTGACGGTGCCCGGAGTGACGAACCAGCTCGCCATGATCGTCGTGGACGAGCGCGACGGCGAGCGGACCATCCTCTGGCACCGGCCCGCCGAACTTGAGACGCGCCCGGACGAGCTCACGGCCGAGAAGGTGGCCGTCGGGCGAATCCTCCTGATCGACGGGCACGACACCGCAGGCGCGGCGCGGGCGGCCGACATCGCCCACGAGCACGGCGTCCTCGTGGTGCTCGACGCCGAGTCCGTGAAGGAGGGAACCGCGGACGTGGTGGCCAGGACCGACGTGCTGCTGGCGTCGCGGGAGTTCCCGAGGCGCTTCACGGGCGATGCCAACCTGGACCGGTCGTTCGACGCCCTTCGCGAGGCCGGGCCACGGGTGATAGGAATGACGCTGGGCTCCCTGGGCTCGCTCGTTATGGGGGTCGACGGGTCCGTCGTTTCGTGCCCCGGCTACGACGTCGACGTCGTCGACACCACGGGCGCCGGAGACGTGTTCCACGGCGCGTTCCTGCACGGGCTTCTGTCCGGGTGGAGCGCCGAGCGGACCCTGAGCTTCTCGAACGCCGCCGCAGCACTGTGCTGCACGGCCCCGGGCGCGCGCGGAGGCGTCCAAGGCCTCGAGCAGATTCTTGAACTGATGGAGCGCGGGCCCCGCAGGCTGCGCGACGCGGACCATGCTCCTGGTGTATAATGCCGGCGGACCGCGCACGCGCGGAACAGACGAACATCCAGGAGGACCTCACTTGCCCAGCATCGACCTCGTAGTCCTTGATCTCGACGGCACCCTCTACTCATCGAGCGCCACGACCCTCGGAGCCGTCGAACTCGCCGTCCGCGACCTGAACGCCCGCCACGGCGACGTGATCGCGCCGCCCAGCGATGACCTGGTCCTGTCGGGCGTGGGTTCCACGCGGGAGGAGTTCGCGCGGAAGGTCTTCCCGGGGTTGGCCGAGGAGTATATCGGTGAGATCGACGACCTCATCTGGCACTGGGAGCGGGTGCTCGTCGACGACGGCATGGGCGCGTTGTTCCCGGGCGCCGTCAAGGCGCTCGAGGAGATGCGCGGCATGGGGCTTCAGCTCGGTGTCGCTACCAACGCAGGCGTCGGCTACATGAATCACATCCTCAACTATTTCGACATCCGCCGCTTCTTCGACGACACTCGCTGTGCGGGTGAGGAGCGCACGTCTCACAAGGGCGAGCTCATTGACCTGATACTGAACCGCCTGTCGGTCGACCCCGGGCGGACCGTCATGGTGGGTGACAGACAAACGGACATACGAGGCGCCCGCGCTTCCGGCGCGCTGGCCGTTGGCTGCACGTGGGGGTTCGCGTCCAGGGACGAGCTGAAGGACGCCGACAGGCTCGTCGACAACTTCGCCGAGCTCACCGACCTCTTGAAGTCGTGGCCCTGACAGTCTGGCTTCATTCCGTACCCCGTGTCGGAGGTTCCATGCACTGGCTGCACGACGTCTCCGCGGTTCTCCCTGTCTCCCGCGATCCCCAGCTGAGGGACGCCGCCGCGATCGACACGATAGTCCTTCACTGCACGGCGATGGCTGGATGGAACGTGTGGGAGACGGCAAGGTATCACACCGGCCCCAACCACATCTGTGAGGAGGGGTGTCCGACCATCGCCTACGCCTACTTCGTCGAGCCCGACGGGCTCCTCTACGGGTGCATCGGGAAGGACGTCCGGGGCTGGCACGTCGGGCCCTGGAACGACAGAGCGATAGGGGTCTGCATGGCGTACGAGGCCCGGGGAGAGCCGCCCCCCAGGGTTCAGCTGGAGACGGCGGCCCGGATGTGCGCCGCACTGGCCATCGAGCTTGAGCTTCCTCCCGAACGCGTGTTCGGACACCGGGAGCTCGAGGGGACGGGCTACGTCGTCGAGGACGGCGAGGAGGTCCGGTGCAAGGAGTGTCCGGGTCTGGCCATCGACATGGACGGGTTCCGAAGATTGGTCGCGTCGGCGATGGAGCGTCCCGAAGGACCGGAGGTGAGGGAAGCGTGAATCCCATTGTCCGCCGGTTGAGATGCACTTCAACGGTCGTGGGCCTGCTGGTCGTCGTGATGTTGCAGGCCGTCGCAGCGCCTTCCGCAGCGGCGGAGGCAGCCGACCACGAGGCCCTCGGCTGGGTCGTGGATTCGGGTCTCAGACAGCCGCACCTCAGGGGCGCTACCGCCGCCATCCTTGTCGAATACGTCGCCACCGGGGAGGTGGTCTACGAGCACGATGCCGACCGGCCTCTGATACCCGCGTCCAACATGAAGGTCATCACCGCCGCGGCCGCGTTGTCCGTGCTCGGCCCCGACTATCGATTCGAGACCGTCGTCTCGACGGACGCTCCCGAGCTCGGTTCCACACTTTCCGGCGACCTCTACGTCCGCGGCATGGGAGACCCGTCGCTCGTCTCCGAGGAACTCTGGAAGCTCGCGGAGTCGATCCGCACGCTCGGGATAGAACGCATCGAGGGCGACCTCGTGCTGGATGCGACGTACTTCGATTCCGCCAGCACGACCTCGCGCGTGGTCGCCGATGGGGACCGCGCCTATCACGCCCGGACGGGCGCTCTCTCACTGAACTTCAACTCCATCGCCGTGCATACGACACCGTCCGAGCGCGCCGGTTCCCCCGCCGCCGTGGCGCTCTCGCCGCGGACGTCGTTCGTGGAACTCGTGGGAGGGGTGTCGACCGGGAGGTCGCGGAGCAGCTCGAACCTGAGCGTGCAACGGACGTTCACGGGCGGGAAGAACGTGCTCACCGTGAGCGGCAGCGTTCCGGCGGGATCGGGAACGCGCGTTCACTACCGCAGCCTGGACGACGGCCTGTGGTATTTCGGCACCGTTCTGCGGGAGTTTCTCGAATCGGCGGGCGTGGAGATCGGCGGGACGGTGGAGTCGGGCGTGGCGCCGGACAACGCGCGGACGCTCGTGGTGCACGAGTCCAAGTCGTTGTCGCTCATCGTGCGCGACCTCAACAAGTTCAGCAACAACTTCGTGGCGGAGCAGCTTCTCAAGGCGATGGCGGCGCACGTCGACGGCGCTCCCGGGACCACCGCCGGCGGGGTCGGGGTACTGAGCGACCATCTTCGCGCGGCCGGGGCCGACAGCGGGTCGTTCCACATAGAGGACGGGTCCGGGTTCTCGCGCAACAATCGTCTGACGCCACGCGCGATAGTCGCCGTCATTCGCCGGGCGATGTCCGAGTTCACGACCTCGTACGAGTTCGCGGCGTCACTGAGCGTCAGTGGGAGCGACGGCACGCTCGGCGATCGGATGGGATATCCCGAACTCCGAAACGTCGTGCGGGCGAAGACGGGACTCCTCGACGGCGTCACCGCGATATCGGGCATCATGGAGAACGGGTCGGGCGAGGAGGTCCTGTTCTCCATAATAGTCAACGGCTTCGAATGCGAGGCCTGGCGGGTTCACGACTTCGAGCACAGCGTTCTGGCGGTCATTCGCCGGAGCTGATGACGGCACCGCCGTCCCGGGTTCGGTCGTGCGAGGGCGCTCAAAGGCGCCGGGGAGAGCAGTGGTGGGCGTTGTGCGGGCAGGGAACGTCGCGGGGCAATTCTGGACCAAGGCGCGCGGACTCGTCCTCTGGTTTCTGGCGAACTCTCTGGCCGGCGGACTTGTCGGCGCGGCCATTGCGCTCTTCTCGCAAGAAGACGGAGCGATGGCCCGATTCGTCCCGACCGGCATCCTCTTCGCCAACGCGATCGGGTTCGCGGCCGGCTTTTCCGCACGCTTCGTCCTGCCTCGCTACAGTGAGCTTCCGACCTTCATTCGTCTTCCTCTCGCCATCGTCACGCTGCTGGCCGGCGGCGCGTTCGGGTCGGCGCTCGTCATCTTCTGGAATCCGCTCGCCGTCCTGTACCAGGGGCGGCTTCTCCTTCTGCTCGTCGTGGTCTACAGCATCATCGCGGTCATCGTCGGCCTCATCATCTACAACTACGAACGACTGAGAGATCAGATAGAGGAAAGCTACGCGGCCATCGCCCGCAACAGGGTCAGGGAGGAGCGGCTCCGCGAGCTGGCGGCAAGGTCCGAACTCAAGGCGCTGAAGGCCCAGATCAACCCGCACTTTCTCTTCAACGCGCTGAACTCGATCTCTGCGCTCATCTCGACCGACCCGGACGCCGCGCAGAAGACCCTCGAGCGACTGGCGGGGATCTTCCGCGGCACGCTGCTCGCCTCCGAGAAGGGCAGCGTGCCCTTCCGGAAGGAAATGGAGCTGGTCGACGCCTATCTGGACGTGGAGCGCGCGCGTTTCGGCACGCGTCTCAACGTCGAGGAGTCGATCGATCCCGGCGCCCGCGACGTGCCGGTCCCACCCCTGATTCTCCAGCCGCTCGTGGAGAACGCGGTGCGGCACGGGATCTCCCCTTCGGTGGAAGGAGGGACTGTCCGGATAGAGGTGAAGATCGTGGACGACTCGTTGCGGATAGTCGTTCATGACGACGGGGAGGGGACCGGTCTTATCGACCTGGAAGAGATGCTGGCGGAGGGCTACGGGCTGAGGAACGTGCGAGACCGGCTCTTCACACGGTACGGTCCGGGCGAGTGGTTCAAGTTCGAGAGCTCGCGGGAGACCGGGACGAGGGTCGAACTCGTTCTGCCGCTCTCGGGCGGGATGGGACCGGAAGGTCGGAACGGAGGGCCGAGCGAAGCATGACGAAGTCGATGAGAGTGCTCGTGGTTGATGATGAGGAACTGGCCAGAGTGCGGATCAAGGAACTCCTGGCCGACATTCCCGACATCGAAGTCGCGGGCGAGGCCGAGAACGGTCTCCGGGCCGTCGAGATGACGCGCGAACTCGACCCCGACGTCGTCATCCTCGACATCCAGATGCCGGGTATGGACGGTTTCGAGGTCGTGGACGCGCTGGCGAACGTTCCCCTCGTCATCTTCGCCACGGCCTTCGACGAGTACGCCATCAAGGCCTTCGAGGTCAACTCGGTCGACTACCTGTTGAAGCCCATCTCCAGGGAACGGTTGGGCGAAGCGATGGAGCGGGCGCGGTCACTGCTGGACGACGCCCCCGAACTCGATGACCGAATGGCCAGGCTCGCCGGGCTCATAAGGTCACGCGGGGTCCGGCGGCTTCCCGTTATGAAGGGGAAGAAGATCGTACTCGTCAACATGGACGACGTAATGTGGATCGGCGTCGAGGACGAGCTGGTCTTCGTGCACACGCGAGCCGAGAAGTACATGACGAACGCGACGATGACGGAACTCGAGGGTCGCCTGAACACCGAGGTCTTCTTCCGAAGCCACCGCTCGTACATCGTCAATCTGAACCACGTCAAGGAGATCGTCCCGTGGTTCGGAGGCAAGTACAAGATCGTCGTCGACGATGATCCGAAGAGCGAGCTCGTGCTGTCGAGGGCGCGAGCGAAGGGACTTCGCGAGATCCTGCCCTGGTAGGGGAGGCGTCCTCCGCCCGCGTGACAAACCGGCCCGATAGGCCCCTGTATCTCACCCCCGCTCAGACGCAATTCACCCGTCTGATTCTACGCTTCACGGGCCTCACATTGAGGTATGGGCCGAATAACGCATACACTGTCAGTGTAGACACAGACGGATGGGCCACACACGCAAGGAGAGCATGATGAATGCGAGGCGCATCACAGAGGCGCGACAGGTCGTCGTCGCGGTCGTTCGGGAACGCAGCATGAGTAGCCTGGCTATCAACGTGGCGATGAGCCTGCTCGTTGTGGCGGTCGCGCTTGGCATCCTGCTGGCGCCCTCACCGGCGGGCGCGGTGGACACCGGTGAAGCCGCGCGCAGCGCAGCAGCCACCACCGTCCACGTCATGACACCCGGCCACGGTAACATCGACATCAAACAGACCGAATGCTACCTGGTGCCCGAGGGGGAGACCCTTGTTGCCGACCTCTACACATGGGCACAGTCCCTGGAAATCGCGGGAACGCTCGACGGTGACATCATCGCCGGCTTCAAGGAAGGCAAGATCACCGGAACCGTCACGCAGGATCTGAACGGCGCCTCCGAGACGATGCGCATAACGGGCGAGGTCGGAGACGACGTGCGGTTCGCCTGCGAGACCTTCTACCTCGACGGTCACGTCGGCGGTGACATCATCGTCGCGGCCAGGGACGTTCAGATCAGCGAAACTGCCGTCATCGACGGCGACGCCATCATAGCGGCGGGCACGGTGACTATGGATGGAGCGATCGGCGGCAGGGCCCGCATCATGACCGGGTTCCTGGATCTGGACGGCACGATCGCGGGCAACGCTGAGATATCCACCGACGGTGGCATCAGGCTGGGTCCTAACGCCCACATCGGCGGCGATCTCGTCTACGAGGGACCGTCCAGAGTGGACATCGCAGACGGTGTGGTTGCGGGTGAAGTGACCTACAACCGGGTCGTCAAGAAGGACAGGAAAGTGGACCTCGACTTCCCCGCCGTCGGCCTCTTCTTCCACTTCCTCGGGTTCATCGCCGCTCTCGTCGCGGGCACCATCATCGTCGCGCTGACGAAAGACCACGCCAGAAAGACCGCCGAGACCATCAGGACCAAGCCGCTCAAGAGCCTCGGTATCGGATTCGTCACCTACATCTGCATGCCTCTGATTCTACTGGTGTTGCTGGTCTTCATCCTGACGATACCGTTGATGTTCGTCGTCGGACTGGCCTACGCCATCGCGCTCTACGTCGCGAAGTTCTACTTCTCCATATGGCTCGGCAACCTGATCCTTAGAAGGGGTGGACGGACGGACGTCTCTCCGATCCCCTCGATGCTTCTGGGTCTCACGCTTGTCTATCTCGTTACCGCCGTGCCCATCATGGGAACGCTGATCGGTATCGTCATCATCTTCTTCGGCCTGGGCGCGCTGATGCAGCGGAAGGAGACGAGGCTGGATGCGGCTTTCGAGCCTGCGCCGGTCGTCTCGAACGGACTGCCCAACGAATTCCCGGGTGCCGGGACCGGAGCCTAGCCCAATGAGCAGAGCCAAGCGCGGAAACTCAGCTCGACCTCAGGAAGCAAGGCCGTTCAGGGCCAAGACCGTCTGGTTGTGGGCGCTGGCGAACAGCCTCGTCGGCCTTGGGGTCGGCGGTGGGATCCACCTGTTCGCCCAGGGCGACATCACGGCGCGCGGACTCGTTCCGATGAGCATCGTGTTCGCGAACGTGATCGGTTTCGCGGCAGTTCTCACGGCGAGATTCGTGCTTCCGAAATACAGCGGGCTGCCCACGTTCCTGCGGATCCCTCTGGCGGGGCTGACGCTGGTCGCGGGGGGCGTTCTGGGAAGCGGGATCGCCATACTCGTCAACCCGCTTGTGATCCTCTACCAGCTGAGGCTCGGGTTCATGGTTCTGACGGTCAACGGCGTGCTGGCGCTGGCCGTCGGACTGATCACCTACACGTACGAGCAGATGCGGACACAGATAGAGAAGGAAGCGTCGGAACGCGGGAAGCTGGAGCACGAGATGAACATCGCCAGGGACATCCAGATGGAACTCCTGCCCAAGACCTTCCCCAAACTCCCTGGTCTCGACATGTTCGCGTTCACCGTTCCCGCGAGACACGTCGGTGGCGACTGCTACGACGTCATCGACGTCGGTGACGGCAAGTTGGCTATCACCATAGGCGACGTCTCCGGCAAGGGAACGCCGGCCGCCATACTCATGGCGAACGTGCAGGCGGCCGTCAGGGCGCTGTCAGAGAGTCATGTGCCCCCGGTGGAACTCATCACGAGGGTGAACAGGCTCGTGCACGGCTACACGGAAGACAGCGTCTTCATCACGTTCTTCTACTCGATCCTGGATACGCGCACGGGCGAGATCGTCTACGTGAACGCGGGGCACAACCCGCCGTGCGTGCTCAGGGCTAACGGCAACAGGGAGTATCTCGATCGTGGCGGGCTCGTCGTCGGCATCATGCCCGGTTCGGAGTACGAGGAGGGGACGACGACACTGCGCGCGGGAGACGACCTGGTCCTCTACACCGACGGCATTACGGAAGCCGCGAACCCCGAGGACGAGATGTTCGGAGAGGAGCGGCTCGAACAACTCCTGATCGAGCACCGTCATTCCTCAGCGCGCGAGATCGAGGAGCGGGTCTACTCGAGCATCACGAACTTCGCGGCCGGCGCGTCACAGACCGACGATCTCACTATGGTCATCGTGAAGATGACCTCTGATGTAGTAGACGGAAACACTATCGAACTTCCGGACTCCCCCCGGATAGCCAATGGCGGGTCCCCTGCCGCGCAAGGTGCGTCTGCAACAGGCGACCTTTGGGGGCCCGCTACGGCTAACAGCCCGACGGACAGCGTGAACTGACCCGCCCGGTTCCCGTCGTTCAGGACGAGAGCAGGCAGACCGGAGACCACTCATCACTTCGGAAGGAGGTCCGCCATGAGAGCAGTGGCCAGAGCGTGCACTTCGTTCGCGCTGCTCGCGCTTGTCGCCGTCGGGTTCTCCGCGACCATCAGGGTGTGTGGTCCTACCGACGCGCGGGCACGCGAGCTGCAGCGGGACGCGGGCGGCGCGCCGCTCGTTACCGCCGTGCTGAGTGCGTCGGAGCTCGTGACGGATGACGGACTTCCCGGTGGACCTACGGGGCGCCCGACGGAGCACGAACGACACGTTACATCGGATCGCGCTGCCACGAACGCGGAACGCGGGTCAGCGGATGCCGATACCGGCGGAGGCGGACTCGAAATGCACCATCTCTCCGTCTGGGACTCCGCCGCCGGCTCGCCATACGTCTATCTTTCGTTTACGCCGGTCTCGTTGGAGTCGTTCGCGGGTGAGGTGCGCTTTCGCAGAACGGTGGTGGAGGGTGAGGAGGTCGAGGTGGCGGACGTCGCGCCGACCCTGGACGAGGCCCACATCCGCATACAGCTGGACAGCAAACCCGTGGATGTGGCGTCGCTTCAGTGGTACTATGCCGGGTACGGTGACCTGGGTGGCGCCGACGTGAAGTACATGCCGGTCTGTCTGATTCGCGTCGAGCGTCCGGATCTCTCGGCCGGAGAGCACGACGTTCACGTGAGGATAGAGGACGTCGATACCGGCGCCACTGGCGACGGAAGCGCGACGCTCACATGCGGAGCGAGGGTCAGAGAGCTCTAGGGTCTTCTTCACGACGTAACATAGGAGAAAACAATGACGGGACGGACGTTTGGGAGGATCCTGACCGCGGCGGCGCTCGTGTGCGCTCTCGTGCCGGTGCCGGTCGCCGACGCCGCGTCGGACATCACGGATCCATACGAGGTGCTCTCAAGACACTATGAAGCGCTGGGAGGGCTGGACGCCCTCAGGGCCGAGGAATCTCTCCACTTCGAGGCGACGTTCTCCGTGTCCGGGCTCGAGGGGACCGTGCGCCACTGGGAGGCTCGCCCGGACCGGAGTCGCACCGAGGTCGACCTCGTCGTGTTCTCTCAGACAACGGGAGACAACGGGACGACCGCCTGGGAGGTTGACGGTAACGGCAAGCTCCGCATCGAACAGGACCCGGGCGCGCTGGCGCGCCGGGAGGTAGGCAGAAGGCTCGCCTTGTTCGAGCATCTCGACCCGGCCTCCGACGCGTTCACGGTGACGCTTTCCGGAACGGAACAGGTCGATGGCGCGGACTGCTACGTGGTGCGGGTTTCCAGCGAGTCCGACCATGTCGACCGCACCTGGTACATAGACGTCGCCGACTTCCTCCTGAGGAAGTCCGTGGACGTGCGGCCGGACATGCAGCAGCACGCGGTACACTCCGACTATCGCGAGGTCAACGGCGTGCTCCACGCGTTCAGGCAGGATATCGAGATGCTGCCGATAGGTCAGAGGCAGACGATGGTAGCGACCTTGTTCGAGACCAACGTCGACATCGACCCGGGGCTGTTCGATCCTCCGTCCGACGAGGCACGCGACTTCGTTTTCACCGACGGGGGCAACCGGGCTGAGGTGCCTTTCCAGTTCATGGAGAGGCACATCTTCCTTCCGGTGACGGTCGACTGCAGGGAGGCGCTGTGGGTGCTCGACAGCGGCGCGAGTTCGTCAGTCATCGACCGTGAGTACGCGGAAAGACTCGGACTCGAGATGAGCGGCGAGGTCAAGGGGCAGGGGGCGGGCAATACGGTTGATGTCGCTTTCACGACGCTTCCTCCGTTCAGCATCGATGGCATCGAGTTCGAGGAGCAGCAGATCGCCGTCATAGAACTCGTTGGCCTGTTCCGCAAGATCTCCGACCTCGAGGTCGTCGGCGTTCTCGGTTACGACTTCCTGTCGAGGTTCGTCACCAGGGTCGACTACGCGAACAGCATGCTGACGTTCTACGACCCGGAGGAGTTCGAGTACGAGGGAGACGGGACGGTGCTCGATGCTCCGCTCAAAGAGAACCTCTTCACAGTTGCCGCGACGGTTGACGGCGTTCACGAGGGGCGCTGGATGCTGGACCTCGGGGCAGGAGGAATGACGTTCCACGCTCCTTACGCGAAGGAGCACGACCTGGCGAGCAGGGAGGGCGTCTTCGGCGTCGGCTTCGGAGCCGGCGGGCGGCTCATGCACTACCTGTCCGAGTATGAGACGGTTGAGTTCGCCGGCTACACGCTCCCGCGGCCCCGCATCTCGATGGCGGGCCACGACGGGGAGTTGGAGGGCGCCTTCTCCGGCGGTGAGCTGGTCGGTAACCTGGGGAGCACGCTCCTCAGGCATTTCGTGCTCTATCTCGACTACGGCAAGCAGAAGGTCGTGGTCGAGAAGGGAGACGACTTCGGCGCCACGTTCCCCTGGGACGCGAGCGGACTTCAACTCTGGCGTCCCGATGAGGTCTGCGAGGTGCTCTATGTTTCACCTGGAACGCCAGCGGACGAAGCGGGGTTCCGGGAGGGCGACACGGTTCTTACGATCAACGGCATCGGCGTCGAGCACTTCGGCGGGCTCCTCGCGTTCCGGGACATGCTTCGCGGCGAGCCGGGAACGGAGTACGTGTTCGTGGTCGATCGATACGGACAGCGCAACGAACTGACGCTGGTCCTGAGGGACCTGCTGTAGCGGAACGAGAGGCGGGGAGCCGACGGAGGCTCCCCGCTCTCAACTTGTGTCCGGTCTCGAGCATTCGGACCGGTGTTGATCCTCACGATGCTGTTCCCGCGCCCCGCTCCGTTCTACCTGACCAGCAGGATCTTCCGGGACGCGAAATCCGCGGCCGCAGTCAGTCTGACGAAGTAGACACCCGACGCGACCGGCTCGCCGCCCGCGCCCGTTCCGTTCCAGATCACCTCGTGCGTTCCCGCAGGCGTTTCGCGGTCCACGAGCGTCGCGACCCTTCTGCCTGCGATGTCGAACATGGCGACCTCGGCGTGTCCCGCGGTCGGCATCGAGAACGACAGCGACACGCCCCCTCCGACCAGCTCGGTCGGGGCGCCGAGCGCCACGACCGAGGGGATGCCGTCTTCAGGCACTCCGGTCGAGGTCTCGGTCACGTACTTGAGAATCCAGTTGCCCGGGTCGAACGAGACGTCGGTCACCGGGGCGCCGGCGTCGAAGAAGAAGTCCTGGCTCCACTGGTCGTTCCACGCGACGACCAGCTCGTCACCGGCGGTCGTGTGGATCTTGATGTCGATCGGCATGGTGAAGAGACCGGCGTCCGACTGGACCTGTTCGACGTGGACCATGACTCCGTAGGGCGGTCCCTGACTGCCGGCGATCCAGGACCACCTGTAATCGGGCCGGTTCTCACCGTAGATCCAGGGCAGGAAGAACCAGTCGAGGCTGCCACCGTAGTGCGATTCCAGTATGGACTGGAGCTCGGAGGTGATCGCTGAGTCGTATGCGTAAGTGGCGCCGTACTCCGCCAGCGCGGACTGGAGACGGTCGATGGGGTAGTGGTCCACCACTCCGTCCTGCAGCGCGAGAACTCGGCGCAGCATGTGAAGCACGAGCGCGCCCTTGTCGTAGACCGTGCGGCTGAAGGTCGTCCACGGATCGTAGATGGGACCGTCGAAGTAGCCGTACGAGTCGTACGATTCGACGTAGTCGTCGTAGTCGGCCTCACCTCCGAGGTGCTCGAACCAGAGCGCCTCCGAGTAGCTTGCGAACCCCTCGTTCAGCCATATGTCTTCCCATGTGGCGCATGTGATCCAGTCGCCCCACCACTGGTGGCCCAGCTCGTGTACGAGGATCCAGTCGTAGTAGTGGTCTCCACGAATGAGCACTCTGCCGTAGCTCGTGCAGGTCTGGTGCTCCATCGCGCCGCCCCAGGGGAAGACAGCGTGGCCGTAGCGCTCATCAATGAACGGGTACTCGCCGAAGACCTCCGCCAGCGCGCCGATGGCCGCCGCCGTTATGTTGAGGTCCTCCATGGCGTTCGACAGGTGTTCAGGGTAGACGTAGTTCTCGATGGGCATCGTGTCGCGGCCGTAGGTGTAGTAGTCGGTCCAGCTGGAGTAGTTGGTGACGGCCACCGAGATGAGATAGGTCGTGATAGGGTAACTCTCGAACCACGTGTATGTCTTCGTCGCTCCATTGTCGACCTCGGACACCAGCATTCCGTTCGAGACAGCGACGTAGGCGTCGTCGACGGTCAGGGCGATCCTGGCGGAGTCGGCCTTGTCGGCTGGCGTGTCCTTGCAGGGCCACCACTGACGCGCGCCGATGGGTTCCGAGAGGCTCGATATTATGGGAATCGTGTTGTGCGTCGAGAAGTTGAGGGCGTCGTCGACCGGCGCACCGTGATAAGTGACCGACACCTCAAACTGGCCGCCGGTGTTCACCGTACTGTTGAGGCTGACGCTGATGCGGTCGCTGCCGTGCGAATACGAGGCGGGAGCGCCATCGTGCGCAACCGAATCGACCGTCATGTTGTCGTACAGGTCGAGGATCACAGTAGTCAGGCCGTCGACCGTGCTCGTCGCGAGCATGGTCACCGTTCCGACCACCGTCTCCGGTCCCTCATCTATCTCGATGTCAATGTCGTAGTAGCAGGCGTCGTAGTCGTCCTGAGACGCGCGCTCCGCCGTCGGCGGCAGGACGAGCGCGGCCTGGAGCTTCTCGAACGCCGCCTGCTTGGGTTCCCACAGAATGCTCCGCGGGTCGTCGTCGGGCCGCCTGTCATCCAGGTAGGCGGGACGGGCGGTCGCGGTCGTCGTCACGGCGATCAGGCAGGTGAGGATCACCACCGCTCCGACGAGCGTCGTGCGAAAGATCCTTGTCATATACCTCCTCCTTGAGCTCGGAGCGGAACACGCCGCCGGGCCAGTCGGGTGGTGTTGCAGGATATGTCCTTACGATTTATTATACCGCAATCCGAGCACACAGTCAAGTAGCGCTCGAATCGCCTGTCAGTTCTGCCGCGGTACCGCCCCTTGCCACACGTTCGTGGGGGTCCTAGAATGAGTTTCGGGCCCAGGTTCACCGGGCCAGAATAGGGAGGGTCGGAATGTCCGCTGAACCCTCACGAACAGGAAGCCTGCCTGCCATTCTGCTGCTCCTCATCGCGTCGACGGGGACTCCCGCTGTCGCCATGGACGCCCGGACCGAGGACGCGCTCCTCAAGATAGAGGCCGTCCTCGAGATGGCCGAGTTCAGCGATGACCTCTGGCCGTCCTGGGACATCTCCGAGACGCCGTTCGCGGTGCGCGGCCCCGACAGCAGCTGCTACCTCATCAACCACCCGCGACCACCGGCACACTTCCAGCGAGTCAGGGAGAAATCGTCGCTCCGCACGGCCGTCTATCGCGCGGAAGCGTGGGACGTACCACCTGGTGAGATCTGTCTCGTTGAGGGTGTTTCCACGGCGGTGCTCGGTCTCCGGGGGCTGGCGGGGGAGGTGGTCCCGTTGGCGTTCGAGGCATCGTTCCGGGCGCACGGCGCGGAAGCCTGTGCGGGGAAGATGGAGCCGATATATCTCATGTCGGGCTACCCCGTGGACGCCTGGAACCTTGTCCTCGCGGACATCGAGTGCCGTCTTCTTCACAGAGTGGCTCTCGCGCCCGATGATTCGCTCGCCCTGTGCGTTCGCGAGTTCGTGAGCGTGCGGCGGCACCGCCGTCTGAGGATGGGCGGACGCTACGGTGAGTTCGAGCGCCGGATCGAGTTCAGCGAAGGAATTCCGGCGTACCTGGCGGAGCGGTGCAGGCGGGAGGCGGAGCCACATCTGGGCGGCAGGTTCGGCCCGCGTCTCAGTGACGCTCTCGGAGAGCCGGGCGCCCTCGAGCGGTGCTTTCCCGAGTCCCCGGGTCTCGACTGGTATCGTGGCGAGCGCTTCCGGTGGACGGGCGCCGTGCTCTGCGGCGTGATGGACCGATTCGACCCCGACTGGAAGACGGAGGTGATGCTCGACTGCGCCGATCCGTTCGAGATCATGTTGCGGCAAGTGAAGGGTCGTTTGCCGCCGGTCCGCAGTGTGCTCGACCGATTCGGGTACGATGAACTCGTGGCCGGCATGACCACCACGATCGAGGAGTCCAAGAGCAACGCTGAGCGTCTCTTTGAGGGCATCGTGCGGAGCGGCGGCCCGACCCTGTCAGTCAGCACACATCTGCTCGCAGGCGGGGAGATCAGTTTCGACCCGTCGCGGATAGAGAGGGTCGACGCACATCGGGAGGTGCACACCGGTTTCCTCAAGATCGAGTACTCGGGGGGCACGCACCTCTACGCAATTGGGATTCCGGCCGCCGTCATCCTCGGGGATGACGAGTTCGACGTCCGCACGGTGATCATGACTGCTCCGAAGGAATGCGCGATCGTGCTGGACGGGGAGGAGTTCGAGGTCAGGAACGGCGTCCACGAGTTCACCCGGTCACTGTCGGTCGCCGCGGAGGGCCTCTCTCTGGAGGCCATGTCCGGCACCGTCATGGTGGGAGCGAGTGGAGTCTCGTTCATCCTGTTTCGATAGGACCACCGCCGCGCGCCTTCCGTGGGGGGCGCGGCGCAAACAACTCCGACCCTCTTACCTGTCCGTTTCGTACATGTTCTTGATCGTCGTCCAGGCCACCGTCTCATCCCGCGGCACGAGCTGGCACTCGAACGTCGCGTAGGCGCTGAGGTTTCCCGGCAGGTCGAGGTCGCGCATGTCCGTCCATCCCTTTCCGCGGTCGTTCCATGACTGCAGGGCCTCGCACGCGCCGGGGGCCGCGACCATGGCGGGAAGCTCATCGCACGTGTCGAGGAACCGGAGGGTCGCGAAGCACGGCCCGTCGATCCTTGGTGAGTCGAGGGGCATGGCCACCGTCACGGCCCAGAGCCCGGCCGGCCTGAACGGTCCGACCGTCTTCTGCTCGGAGACGGCCACAAGACGTCCCTGCTCGTGCCTTCCCGGGCCCGCCGGGTCCGCCTCATGGATCTCCGCCTGCACGGTCAAGACGCAGTCGTTCTTCTCCTCCCAGTAGAGGTACATCGTGACACTGACGGGCTGCCATCCGCCCTCGCACCCGCCGCACTCGGCCGGACCACAGAAGACCCTGTATGATTCGTGGCCGGTGAAGCGGTCCTCGAGTGTCCAGTAGTAGTTCGTCTGCCCGTTCTTGCAGACGTCTCCAGGCTGACTGAGTGCAACGGAACCCGGCAGCTCGCCGGACGGGGCGCCGTGAGAGGCGACAGCCGGCGCGCAGACCACCAGAAACGCGATCGCGATCAGTATCTTCGTCGATGTCATTATGCAGTACCCCCGGGTGGTGGTCTCGGTCCCGGCTGATCGTCGCGGACGCGCACGCCGCGGTGGAACAAGCCGTTCTCAGTGAAGGCGCACGACGCCGCGAGCGAGGGGCAGGATGCCCCCGCGGGACGGGTGCCGATTGCGTGATTGCGCTCGGGGTTGAAGTGCATGTACCGTTCCTCTTGGCATTGTTGCAGGCGGAATCTGAAGGGAGAGCGCGGCCATGGCGGCTCCGGCGTTCGTTTCGCTGGCCGAGAGCGGAGAACTCGAGAAACGGGCGGCCGCAGCGAGGGAATCGCTCGCTGCGTGCAGGCTCTGCCCGCGGGAGTGCGGCGTGGACCGGCTTGCGGGCGAACTCGGGTACTGCGGGGCCGGGCAGGCCGCCAGGGTCTACCGGCACATGCCGCACCCCGGAGAGGAACCACCGATCTCCGGAACTCACGGTTCCGGGACCATCTTCTGGAGCCACTGCACGATGTCGTGCTGCTTTTGTCAGAACTACCGCATGAGCCAGCATGGCGACGGAGCCGACCGCACGATCGGGGAACTCGCTGCGATGATGAGCCGGTTGCGGGACGCCGGGTGCCACAACATCAACCACGTCTCTCCGACGCAGTTCCTTCCGCACGTGCTCGAGTCCCTCGTGCTTGCCTGGCGCCGCGGCCTCCTGCTGCCCACGGTCTGGAACACCTCCGGTTACGAGTCCGAGTTCGCGCTCGAACTCCTGGACGGGGTCGTCGACATCTACCTCTCCGATATTCGATACTCCTCAGACGAGGCGGCGAGGGACTACTCCGACGCCCACGACTACGTACCCGTCAGCCGGACGGCCCTGGTCGAGATGCACCGTCAGGTGGGAGATCTCATCTGCGACCGGCGTGGCGTGGCCGAGAGAGGACTCATCGTGCGGCATCTGGTTCTGCCCAACGGGCGCGCGGGCACGCGCGATGCGATGCGCTTCATTGCCCGGGAGCTTGGAGCGAGGACGCACGTTAGCCTCATGGCGCAGTACTACCCGGCCTCCCGCGCTCGGGAGTTCCCCGAGCTGGCGCGGAGGATCACACGCGAGGAATGGGCGGACGCCCGGGACTATCTGGCGAGCGCCGGGCTCGAACACGGATGGGTGCAGCAGTACCCCGCGGATCTGTCACCGATAGCAGGCACGGAAATCACGTCGGATTAGCCGGTCCGGCCGGTGTGACGCCGCAATATCGCCGCGGGGAGGGCCCAGTTGGCCCGGGGGCGACCCGGCTGTTGGAAATGTGTCGGAGTGCCCGGTTCCGGTTGACACGAGAGGGGTCTCGGAACATACTGAGCCCATTGTTCGATGGTCCGAAGGTGGGCGTGTGGTGGACGTCTCACACGCGCAGAAGCCGCTTCGCGGCAAGGTGCAAGGTGAACAAGAGCGAGCTGTCCGGAAAGACCGTCCAGGAGCTGAAGGCGCTGGTGAAGGCCTCGGGGCTCAAGGGTTTCGCCACCCTCAGGAAGGCCGAACTGGTCGACCTGCTGGCCACGTCCGGGTCCGGCCGTGCCGATTCGCGAACGCCCGAGAGGGCCACGGGGAAGAAGGTGGCCGGGAAGGACGCCGGGAAGAAGCCCGTGAAGGACGCCGGGAAGAAGCCCGCGACGGACGCCAGCAAGAAGGCGGCCGGGACGCGGAAGGCCTCGAGTGAGCCGGCCTTGGCGCGCGCGGCGGACCGCGAGGAGCAGACGGGCCGCGGGCTCGCACCTCGCACTCGCAGGGCGTTCTCCATCTACCGGACCATGGGCGAGGAGCGGATCAAGGCCAGCAAGTACTACCTGGGCGCCCAGGAAGCCTCCGATATAGATGACGGGTTCACGTTCCCGCAGACTTACGGGGAAGACCTCGCTGTCCTGATGGTGCGCGATCCGTACTGGCTCTTCGCGTACTGGGAGTTCTCGCCGGACCTCAACGACAATCTTATCGCGAGGCTGGGCGAGGAGACGCTGCGGAACAGCAGGCTCGTTCTGCGCGTCTACGATGTGACGGGCACCGACGCGGACAACCCCCTCGGGTATCACGACATAGACGTCGCCCCGGGCGCGCGCGACTGGTATATCAACGTCACGCACGTGGAGAGCGACTACTGCATCGATATCGGCCTGATCCTTCCGGACGGGTCGTTCGTGGTCATCGCCAGGTCCAACCGCGTGTCGCTTCCGCCCATCGGCCCGTCCGCCGAGGTTGACGAGCAATGGGTCACTCTCGAGTCGCTCGGAGAGATCTACTCGATCGATGAGCGCGGCCCCACATCCGGCTCCGGAGGATGGGGCTCCGGCGGGTGGGGGCAAGGTTGAGACGTTCGAAGCGCGCCTCCGCCGGCGATTCGTTCATTCCCTGACAGAACGGGAGCACCATGGAAAAGGGCTATCTGAGCCTCGTTCTGCATGCTCACCTGCCTTACGTCAGGCATCCCGAGTACCAGAGCTTCCTCGAGGAGGACTGGTTCTTCGAGGCCGTCACCGAGACGTACATTCCGCTCATCCGTGCCTTCCAGAGGCTGACGGATGACGGCGTAGACTTCAGGTTGACGATGTCGCTCTCTCCTCCGCTCGTCGCGATGCTGCAGGATCCGCTGCTCCAGGAACGCTACGTCGCGCACGTCTCGCGCCTCGTCGAACTCGCGGAGAGCGAGGTCGAGAGGAACCGGAAGAGCCCCAGGCTGCGCGCGCTCGCGGAGATGTATCACGGTCTCTTCTCCGACTGCAGGCGAATCTTCACGGAGGAATACGGTCTGGACCTTGTCCAGGCCTTCCGGGCGTTCCGCGACGCGGGGAAGCTGGACCTCGTCACCTGCGGCGCCACGCACGGCTACCTGCCTTTGATGGAGCAGTTTCCGGCCGCCGTCCGCGCCCAGATACGACTGGCGGTCGAGAGCCACAGGAACTCGCTGGGCAGTTCCCCCGCCGGCATCTGGCTGCCGGAGTGCGGCTACTTCGCGGGTGTCGACGAGTACCTGGCAGAGCAGGGCATCCGCTACACGTTCGTGGACACACACGGCATTCTTCACGCGGCCCCCAAGCCGAAGTTCGGGCCGTACTCGCCCGTCGTCACGCCCGCGGGAGTCGCGGTCTTCGGACGGGACTTCGAGTCGTCCAAGCAGGTGTGGAGTTCGAAGGAAGGCTACCCGGGAGATCCCTGCTACCGGGACTTCTACAAGGACTACTCGTACGAACTCGACCTCGACTACATAAGGCCGTTTCTGGGACACGACGGCATTCGCAAGGCGCTCGGACTCAAGTTCTACAGGATCACCGGTGACACCGACGACAAGGAGCTGTACGAACCCGAGGTCGCGCGCGAGCGGGTCGTCGAGCACGCCGCCAACTTCCTGTTCAATCGCGAGCAGCAGATCGAGCACCTTCACGGGGTCATGGGGAAGCGGCCCATTGTCATCGCGCCCTACGACGCCGAGCTCTTCGGCCACTGGTGGTTCGAAGGTCCGATGTGGCTCGAGGCGTTCTTCAGGAAGGTGCACGAGGTTCAGGGCTCCGTGAGGACGTGCACGCCCATGGACTACCTGGGGAGCGAGGGGCCGTTCCAGACCGCACGACCGTTTCACTCCAGCTGGGGCTACAGGGGGTACAGTGAAGTCTGGCTGAACAGCTCGAACCACTACGTCTACCCTCATCTCCATCGGGCCGCCGCGCGGATGACCGAACTCGCAAAGTTGCACCCGCACGCCGAAGGCCTGAGACTGCGCGCCCTGAACCAGGCCGCGCGCGAACTCCTGCTGGCTCAGGCCAGCGACGGGGCCTTCATCATAAAGACCGGCACCATGGACGACTACGCGCACAAGCGCACCCGCGCGCACGTGTCGAGATTCACGAGGCTCTACGAGGACATCAAGGCCAACCGGATCGACGAGAAGTTCCTGGGCGAGATCGAGTGGCGCGACCACATCTTCCAGTGGATCGACTACCGCATCTACGCTGACGAC
>JBDRFG010000065.1:0-5975 GCA_043819135.1 Candidatus Eiseniibacteriota bacterium
GGCGAGAGCACCGAGACGTAGCCCATGTCCATGTGCTGGCCGCTGCTGCAGACCGCCACGACCTCGGGACAACCGTCGCCCGTGACGTCCGCGGCCGCTGCCAGCACGCCTATGTGCACGCCGACGAACCGCTTCTTCCACAGGATGTTGCCGGACTGGTCGAGGCAGAGGGCGTAGCAGGTCCCGGCGTCGGTCGAGCCGGCGCCGCTCACGCCGTTCTCGGGGCTGTAGCACTGCACGATGAGTTCGTCGACGCCGTCACCGTTCAGGTCCGCGGCGTGCGTGCGCACGGGCGACGCGCCCATGCGGTTGGTCCAGAGCGTCTTTCCCCCGTCGAGGTCGACGCAGAAGATGCCGCGGTAGCCGCCCTCTATGTTGTCGATGCCGAGGAGCGGATACTCGCTGCCGGCCGACAGGGCGATCTGGTCGAACAGCATGTCAAACCTGTCGACGTTGTGATAGCCGCCGTCCGTCTCCATTACGACAAATCGTCTGTCCCCGTCGCTGAACGTGATGCCGCCCTCCGCCGAGTAGAGCGGGTCGACCGGGACTCTCAGGCGCTCGTCCTCGCCAGGTACGACCGCGAGGAGTCGCGTGTAGACGTTCAGACTGTCGCCGTGATGCGCGGTCCTCAGAGCGACGTAGAAGGTGTTGGTGCGCAGCAGCTTGAAGTCGCGGGGATAGTTCCAGCGGAAGCGGTCGATGCGATGGCCCTCGATGCGCGACTCGTGAACACGTTTGTACCAGGACTCCGGCCACCAGATGAGGAGCTCGGGCTCTGGCAGGAGGGCGCCCGTCGGGCAGACGGCCCACTTGTCCTCGAGCACCGCGAGCGTCTCGCCCCGCGCGTTGAAGAGCCACGCGGAGATGGCCCGGTCGGGCATGGTGTCCGTGTAGTGGGACACCGAGATGATGGGCAGTCCCTCCTCGTCGAAGCCCGCGATGAGATAGGGGGAGTTGCGTCCCGGGAAGACGTTGACCAGTTCGAGTTCGTAGCCCTCGCCGGCGGGCGGGTTCGGGGCGTCGAAGTAGCACGTGCCGTCGGTGGCCCAGCCGCCCACGATCTCGAGCCCGCGTCCCGGACGTGCGGCGGCCCCGGCGATCGCAAGAGCGACGCTGAGGCCGAGCACGAATGCGAGCCAGCGGATGGGCCTGAGACGATGCATAGGCGGTCCCGTCTGGGGATGCAAAACGGCGCGAGGCCGCGCCCGTGTCGGAGACGAGTAAGTGGTCAGGGACCATTATAGCAGATGGAGGGTGGGGCCGCGAGAGATGTCCTGCCGGAAGCGTCCGCGCCGCACGCAAGAACCGGACCCCCCACCGCTATCTCTGAGTGAGGACGATCGGCTCAGACTGTGCGTCGTCCACCTCACTCAGAAAACCGCGGAGCCGCTTATAGAACGTGCAATCAACACGATTCGTCCCGAGCCGGAAGCTGCGGAACGATCTGAGCACGCCCTCGTCGTCTGACGATTCCGACAGGAAGGTGCCGTAGTCGGTCGTGAGATTCACGTCCCCGGGTAGCGCGTCGGCGCGCCAGCCCCGGGGCAATTCGATCTCGACGCTCTCGTTGCTTACATACGCATGGTCGAACACCACGTGGTGCCACCTGTGTTCGTCAGGCAGCTGACGCTCCAGCCGTTGCGGCCCCAGCACGGATCCGTCGATGATGAGATTGCCTCCCGACCGCTGGCCGCAGTTGTCGGACTCGAACTGCGCAATGATCCTGCAAGGCCGGGGATCGCCGGACGTGACGCACCTCCAATCGGTGACACGCACATCACCGTAGGTATCCTCCAGGCTTCTCTCCAGCGCCTCCTTGGCGTCCTGAGAAGACATGCCATCGAGGACACCTCTCATCGTCAGCGCGATGTCACCGTGGTACTCTTCGACAAGCTCTGCCGAAAGCGACCCGTCGGCCTTCAGCTTGCCCACCATGCGCTTCTCGATGCGGTTTCTCTCAGCCGCGCTGTCGGGGATCTTCCGGAAGAAGCACCCCTTGTCGGTCAGGACGAGCGCGTGGGCGCCCCTGTCCTCACTGGGAAGCTCACCCAGCTGGAAGTTCCCCCCCGTCGGGTCGATCCAGCAATCTCCGTCCGCTGTCCGCGCGTACACGATCATGTGATTCATGACCGACGGTGTGACCAGGAGTGTGTCCACCGTCCCCGAGGACCGCGTTGCCAGCAGGGCGGGCCACGCCGGCACCCCAAGTGAATGCAGCAACGCAACCGTCAGGACGCTCATGTCCTTGCAGTCGCCGTACCGAGCCGACACCGTCGAGGTCGGATGCTGCGGTGTCCAGCCGCTGTCCTCGAGTTCGATTGCGACGTAGCGGATCTTCTCCGCGACCGCGTTGCCGATCGCCTCGATCTTCTCCGACGCGGTCTGCGCTCCCCCGCACCACTTCATGGCGACGCTTGGGAGTCCGTCGATATCCTTCGCCACATACGGCTCTAGCGCTGAGGCGAAGTAGTGTTTCCCGAGAACCTCCCACGTGTATTTCCCGACTGCCCGACTCTCTCCGAGGCCCACGGCAATGCGAGATGCCACCTCGTCGAGCGGTGGCATGCAGGGCTCGCTCTCGATGGCCCGGAGGTTCTCCTTCGTCCAGCTGAGACTGGTCAGCTGCCCCTCCGCGGTGAGCGACGATCCGTGCACGGCCCGCGGCGTCGAACCATAGGCTCGGGAGTTGATGTTCAGACCGTTGGTGACGAAGTCCATTGGCATGGAGAACGTGTAGTTGGCCTTCCTCACCGGGATCGACATCTCGAAGAAGTAGTGATCCTCGAAGTCCGCACCCTCATCGGAGCGTGTGTACTCATACTCAACGATGCACCCGTCCTCCACCGCGGGCATTGCGAAGACCTTCTCGGTCTGGTCGGCGTAGAGCACGTAGTCAGGGAACCGGCTGCGCTCATGGATATCGTCGCTCTTCAGTGATACGCAGGTCCCATCCTTCAGGATAGTGCGTGCCTTGATGTTCGAAACACGCCGTGTGTTGGATGTCGGAATGGCGACGTTCAGGTACCACTCCGCGCGCTTGGCGTCGAGCACCACAAGCTTGACGCGTCGGCTCTCTGTCGTAGTGAAGTTGCCGCTGTCGTATGTGATGCTGGTTCGACCGTCCGAGAGCCAGCACACGGCAGGCGCGGGTTCCGAACCGTCTGTGAGCTGCGCGACTCTCGCCACCTCCTCCCAGAAGGCGGGTTCCGCGATCTCATCGCGAAGGTCCTTCTCGCCCTTGAGTGGCTGCAGAGAAGCGCTGCAGCCGCACAGGACCACGAGCACGCACGCCACAGCTGAGGCCAATCGCTTCACGCCAACCTCCTTTTCAATTCATCCAGCTGCGCCGGCACCGGAGGCCGTCCCACATCTCTACCACGCGCTTCATCTGCCGGCCTCGCAAGACCAGCTCCCCCAGACGCCGGTCGCGACCTCGAAATGCGACGTATCAGGGTTATGGGGGAAGGCCACCGTGTTGGTCTGGCAGACCAGACAGGTTGCGCTCGTCATCGTTGAGTAGTAGGCGAGCTCGTCGTTACGGATTGACACGAACGTCGCGTCGGCTTCCAGGTGCCGAGAGTACAGCAGTGTTGCGGTGCCAGACGACGGGTCGTAGTCGTAGACGAGCACGAGGACGGCGTCGCACCCCCACGTCGGATTGTTCCAAGTGAGCTGATTCACGTAGTCTTCGCTCGAGGTGCCCCACTGATTCTCCGCAAGTCTGAGATTCCATGGAGGCTTCGGCACACCAGTGATCCGCAAGAGAGCCGCCCCGGCGTCCGCAACGCGGAGAGCCACCTCGTCACCACCCTGTGCCGGGGGCGGCGGCCCCACGTATGCCTGCTCGGACTGGTCAAAGCAGAGCGCCACACCGTTCAGAGTCACGTCAAGTCCCGGGACTGCTGCACCAGTATCACCGCCTTCACGAATCACCGCGGTAATCCCTGCTCCGACACCCGGAGGAACTCCCCCAGGCACCATGAGGCAGTTGGCGGCGATGTAGAGGTCGCCGACCATCGTGCTCGGCGCCACGGGCGTAGAAGCGTCACAGCCGGAGAGCACCACCGCCGTGACCGCGGCTATCCACGCTCGAAGCAGCAGCGTCCTGATTCGTGCCATTCTGATCGAAGTCCCCCCTTCGGCGCTGCGCCCTTCTCGCCCAACTACCCACTTTGCGAACTCAGAATGCCAACACGACTTCCAGTCCACCTGAGACGCTGATACCTCGCGCCAGAAGCCCGCTCAGCTGGAAGCTCTGATTGGCGAGCCCATTGCTCGATGCTTGAGACAACGAGAACGCCTCGCCCCGCAGGGCCGCAGTCAGGATGAGGTGTCGCGACACCGGATACTCCACGCCAATCCCGACCTCGCCACCGAATCCCTGCAGGTTCAGATCGGCTACGAAGGCGCTTGGCGAGCCATCGTGGTAGTGCGCGTCCTCGATACTGAGCCGGCGAAGCCCGAACCCGGCAAAGACGTACGGCCTGACCGGCCACGGCTGGCTCGAGATGTATCTTCCCCCCACCAGCACGGTCTGGCTCACCACGGGCTGGGGCAGCCCGAACCACGTGCCCTCGTGCGTGGACCGTGAGTAGTTCGCGCCCAGGAAGTGAAGCGGCGGGTCGATTCGACGCACACCAACCGAGACCCGAAACCCAAGGGAGCTTGCCACTTCGGGCACCACGCAGAGATCATCGGGAAGCGGGTAGTAGTACGAGAGGCCGTCGAAGTGCTGCCCGTCGACCGAAGCCAGGGCAAGCTCCACGCCGATGCAGGGCACGTAGGATGCCGCGTCCATATCGATATCGATGACCGGCTCGTGTACAGCGACGGCGTCCGTGCACGTGAGGAGAAGGAGCGCCACCGCGGGCGCCAAGAGACGAATCTGTGATGCGAATCTAGCTGAGAGCGATGGCATGTCTCTCTCCAGCGGAGATGGCTACTCAGACCGCATACAAATGCAACATAACAGAATTTCGCTTGCATGGTCAACCGGATTGTCGTCAGAGTAGCGCTGCCACAAACTCGGGATCGTTCAGCGCAGGGGTCCACCCTGCCGACGAGCCCCACATCTGGCCAAGGCCCGGGTCGATGGCTACGCCCGGGCCCTCTTCGTGTTACCATCTTGAGACGATTGATATCCAACGGCACTTGCCAAGGAGGACCAATGACCAGGGCCGCTCTTCTAGTGCTGGCCGTCTGCGTGCTCGCGGGACTCGCAGTCCCGTCTCACGCCGCGGACGCCCCATTCGACCTTCTCTCCGTCATGCGGGAGGAGCTCGACCGCTCGCTCACGAACTTCGCGGACGCGAGCGAAGCGCCGATGTACTACCTGCAGTACTCGGTGACCGACATGCACGAGTACAGCCTCGCCGTCACGAACGGCGGGCTGAACGCGCCGGAGAGCTACGACCACCGCTACCTCGACGTCGACCTCCGTGTCGGCGGCATGGAGCTCGACAACACGCACGAGATCCGCAGCGGGAACTGGCGCGACAACTACACTCCGACGCGCCACATCGACTTCCCGATGGACGACAACGCCGGGGCCGTCCGCGCCGCGCTCTGGAACGAGACCGAGTTCCAGTTCATGAAGGCGCAGGAGCGACTGACAAAGGTCGAGTCCAACCGCCAGGTCAAGGTCGAGGAAGAGGACCTCTCGAACGACTTCTCCCCCGGCGAGGCCCACACCTACTCGGAGCCCACCAGGCGCACGGAGGTTGACGAGGAGTACTGGAGCGCGACCATGCCTTCCAACCTGCCGGACGAAGCCACCTTCAGGGAGAACGCCGAGCGCATCATCTCGGAGCTCGCTGCACTCAGGGACGCGCCCGTGGTCGAGCCCTACATCGGCCCGGCGATACTCATGAACCGCGACTCCGGCGTCTTCTTCCACGAGATCTTCGGGCACCGCATCGAGGGCCACCGCCAGAAAAGCGAGAGCGAGGGACAGACTTTCACGAAGAAGGTCA
>JBDRFG010000066.1:0-5540 GCA_043819135.1 Candidatus Eiseniibacteriota bacterium
GTGCCATCAAGTCGCTGTTTCGCTAGTTGGCCCTGTCGGCTAACTAGCGTATGCACCCGACGAGCTTGGCTGTCACGGCGGCTGCATTCGCACCCGTCGCGCCAGCCTTAACGCTCGCGGGTGATACGCGGTCCGTTAGGCAGAAGGGCGGGCTCGAATGGGAATCAGACCCTGTACGATTGCGATTACCGTGGCACTCGCTGTCCTGTGTGGATGTGCACAGGTGAGTGTGGTCGACCCGATCGGGCCGGACGAGAGCTTGGTGGAGGTGAACAGGGCTCTCAGTGGTCGGAAGGCCAGGATTGTCCTGGGAACGGGCAGCGAGTTCTTTGGAATGCGTGTCCACGTGCGATCCGACAGCACCATGTGGGTGCCTGCTGACATGACATCAGAGCGCGTGGCCGTGCAGACGTCGGAGCTCAAAAGCATCACGGTGCTCGACCGGGGCCGTGGTGCTCGTCGAGGTGCGATTCTCGGCGGGGCAACTGGAGCCATCTGTGGCCTGTTTTACGCTGTTTCGTACACCAGCGAGGGGCTCTTCGAGGGTCGAACCGAGCAATGGGCAGCGGCGACGATTCCCATTGGCGGAGTTGCCGGAGCAGCCTTGGGGGCGATCATTGGCGGCTACGTTGGCAGCGAGCGGACGTTCGTCTTCGGCTCGGATGAGCGAGTACGGCCCCGTCGGCGCAGGTAGGTGTCAGTAGCATCGCCCCCGCCCTCTGCCTAACTAGCGTATGCACCCGACGAGCTTGGGTGTCACGGCGTCTGCAAGGGGGGCGTCCGCTTCGCGTCCGCCGGCACACCCCGCGCCACCCTTGACGCTCGCGGGTGATACGCGGTCCGTTAGATGGCGTGGCAAGTCGGTGAGGGTAGTAGGCAAGGTGGCTGACTGGCCACCATCGCGAGCGCGGGTGCCTGCTCAACAAAGGGGGGAGTGGTGTCTCGTAGCATCATTGTTGCGTGCTTCGTCATCCTCGTGGTGCTCATTGCTGGCGCGGCGCATGGCGAGCGGAAGGTGGCGGAGGAAGCACTCGTGTTCCGCGAGGTCAGGGACGGTGTCTTCACCATATTCGGCGACAGAGGACACGGCAGCGGGTTCCTGATCGACGGGGGGCTCGTGCTGACGAACTCTCATGTAGTGTCGGGGTCCCGTTACATCACCGTGCAGCTGGACGAGAGTACTAGAGTCAGGGCTGTTCTTCTAGCCGAGGACAAGAGCAAGGATGTCGCCGTGCTGGGCATTGCGCCCAACGTGCTTGCCGGACGGCCAGCGCTCGATATCCCCGATCGAGACGCCGACAGCCTTGCCTTCGAAGGGGAGAAGGTCATTGCGATAGGAAGCCCTCTTAACCAGACGCGCATTCTGACTTCCGGGATCGTGAGCAAAATCGAGCCTAGGGCTATCCTCTCAGATGTCAATATCAATCCAGGCAATTCGGGTGGCCCACTGATCAACATGGACTCGGAGGTCATAGCAATCAACACATTCCGTGACCCATCTCTTGGTGGCTCAGGAATCTCCGGGAGCATACTCATTACCGAGGCCACCGCCATCATCGAGAAGGCGAAGCAGAAGATGTCAGACGCAGAGATCCCGGGCGGTGAGTTGCTCCCCGTAACTCCTGAGGAAGCGTACCCCATAGAGTGCCTCCCGTGGGCCTCCAAGCGCAGCCACGACGCCAAGAATTACAGTGTCCCCAGGGCTGGAAAGTTCGACGTGACAATATCGACGCCCCCGCGAGAGCACTTCATCGGTACGGCGGCAAGCGAGCGCCTAGCTGGGAAGCGCCGCGAGCGAGAGACTGCAGCAGGCGTAGAAGACTCAGATATGTACGACCCACTTGGCGATCGCATGAAGGAGTGGGAGGAGTTCGTGGGCCAGCACGCCCCCATAGTCTACATCAGGGTAACGCCTTCAATTGGGGAGACGGGGGGCAGCGCGTTCCTGAATATCCTCGGAGCTGGTCTCGCTGGTGCAACCGGCACGTACTACAGCGGCTACCATGTCTACGAATTCAAGTCAGATCTCCAGGACTTCGAGTTGAAGTCCAGAGGTGAACCTGTGAGTGAGCTGTTCCGTTCCATGGACATGATGCCTGTGTCCGTGGCGGTCTACGGTGGGCATATGGATGACATCGCCCAGCAGGGTGTCTTCGCGTATCTTCCTGGACCGTTCGCCATCGGCGATAGCGATAGTCTCGTCATATTCCTTCAGGACCTCAAGAAGCCCGGGGATACTGTGGAGGTTGTGTTGCCGTTGAAGTGCCTCGAGCAAGTGTGGGTAGACTTCGAACCATACCGCGACATGTTCGTCGCGAGAACCCGCCCGCTCCTCGTTGACTAAGGAGGGAACAGATGCGCCGCGGAATCACCTTCATGGCTCTCTGTCTCGTGGCCGCCCTCGTGCTGGGAGGCTGCGCCACCACATACAAGTATTCCTATCCCGGATGCAAGGCTTTCACTGACGAGAACGTCGGTCAACTCAGAGTGGGGATGCCCTACGCAGATGCTGTCGCTCTGTTCGGTGATCCTGACGAGCAGTATGTGTCTGAGTTTGGGGCCGATGCCGGAGAGCCATGGACCGGACGGGCGTTGGTCTACTTCACCGAACTCGACAAAGAACTGAAGTACGCGAAACGCTACAAGAAGAACGTACTCATGTTCCATCCGTCCGAAGGCGAGATGAAACTCAATCACTGGGAGCTGGAGCAGTAGCGCGTGGCCAGACGCCATCGGGAATGCGCGATACTGGGAGAGAGGTTGAGGAATCTCGAAACAGCACTGGGCATGAAGAGACGCGAATGATTGACAGACTCAAGTACCTCAACAACATCGGCAGATTCGAGTCGGTCTCCTCATCGGGGCAGACTGATCTCGGCAAGCTGACGCTGCTGTTCTCAGAGAACGGGCGCGGGAAGACCACGTTGTGTGCCTTGCTTCGCTCCTTGGATTCGGGGGATCCCGCGCCGATTCTCGAGCGTAGGAGACTCTCCGCGACCGCAGAGCCCCATGCTGTCATCCGCTGCGACGGTGACGATATCTCGTTCGATGGGAAGTCATGGAGAGGCTCGGGTCCGAGGATTTTCATCTATGACGACCACTTCATCGACGCGAATGTCTGCTCCGGACTTGACGTTGAGGCTAGCCATCGGAAGGGCGTTCACGCCCTAGTTCTAGGCGAGCGAGGTGTACAGAAGGAGCGCGAGGTTCAGGCGCTCACCAAGGAGATTGCGCAACATCAAGCAGAACTCCGCGCGGCCGAGCAGGCTGTCCCTCTGGAAGCTAGAGCGGGTATGTCGATTGACGAGTTCTGTGCGCTTGAGAAGCCGGATGATCTTAAGAACCGAATCAAGGACGGGCGAAGCCAGTTGTCCATCCTTCGCGACGCACAGAAGATTGTAGCTGCGGGCACCTTCAAGCCGATTGGGTTCCCTGACTTGGGTTTGGAGGCTCTAGAAGAAACGCTGGCTGCATCCCTAGAAGACATCGATGGCGCTGCCCTTCGCGCGGTCGGCGAGCGCATCCAAGATCTGGGCCCTGGCGGTGAGGCCTGGATTGCGGATGGCGTAGAGAAACTGGGAGACGACAGCACATGTCCATTCTGCCAGCAGGACATCTCCCAGCAGACATTGGTCACTTCGTATCGCCTGTACTTCTCCCTAGCGTACCGGGCCCACAAGAAACGCATCGAATCAGCCCGAAGGGAAACCGAGTCTGTGTTGAACGGTGATCGCTTGGCTGAGTTCGAGCGCACTGCGGAGCGCGCTAGGTCAACGGCGGAGTTCTGGGCGAAGCACGTATCAGTCCCACACGTCGAGCTTGAGTCTGAGAAGCTGGCGAACACGTGGAAGACGGCTCGCACAGGCCTACTGACGATACTGGACAAGAAGGCCGGCGCTCCCTTGGATGCCGCGTCGTTGGACGAGGAGACTAGGTCAGCTCTCACGGACTTCAGAGACACAGCTCAACATCTAGATGACCTGAGTAACTCTCTGTTAGCAGTCAACTCCTCACTCGAAGCGGTCAAGTCTCGCGCCGCTAGCGGAAGTGTCAGCGCGGCGGAGTCTAAGCTTGCCCGACTTGAGGCGACACAACAGAGGTACCAGACAGACATCGCCACGAGCTGCGAAGCGTACCTCTCGGCGAAGAGCATGAAGGCGGACGCAGAGAGGAAGAAGCAGGAGGCACGAGAGGAACTTGACGCTCATAGGACTGAGGCATTCGGCAGGCAGGAGGGCGCCATAAACGAAGTCCTCGACCTGTTCAACGCGGACTTCGGGGTTTGCAGCCTCAAACCCTCGGACGCGCGCGGCGTGCCTAGTTCGACGTACGAACTCCGTGTCAACGGCGCCGTTGTTCCACTAGTAGCTCCAGAGCAGCCTGAACCGTCCTTCCGCACCTCGCTGAGCGCAGGAGACAGGAACACCCTGGCTCTTGCCTTCTTCCTGGTGAGCCTCCAGGAGGTGGAGAACCTCCAGGACGCCGTTGTTGTTCTGGACGATCCGTGTTGTAGCCTAGATGATGCGAGGAGCTTCGCCACAGTCCGAGAGATACTCCGGCTGACCGAAAAGACAGCACAGGTCGTCATCATGTCCCACTCAAGCCCATTCCTTTGCCATCTATGGGAGAAGGCTGACAAGACTGAAACCGCCGCGCTGCAGATACGCGACTGCGCCGCGGAGTCTTCCACGATTGACACATGGGATGCGGACGCGGCTGCAGTCGAGGAGTACGCCAAGGAACACGAATCAGTGCGCGACTATGTAGCCTCCAAGCACACCGACTCGCGGCGCACGGCGATAGCACTTCGCTCCCTGCTAGAGCACTACACGCGCGTCGTATACGTGCAGCACTTCCAGCCAGGCGAGAACCTCGGCAAGTTCGTTGCTCGAGCCAAGAGCGCAAAGGCGAATGGCAACCCAATCATGGCTGCGAAGCGTCTCGATGAACTCGACCAGCTGCGCGACTATGCCAACCACTTCCACCATGACACGAGTAGGAACTGGGAGAGGAATCTATCGAATTTGAATGAAGTCGAGCTGAAGGGATTTGCCAAGAGGGTTCTGAAGTTCGTGAGTGACGGCCACGCCATCTAACTAGCGTATGCACCCGACGAGCTTGGCTGTCACGCCGGCTGCATGCGCACCCGTCGCGCCAGCCTTAACGCTCGCGGGTGATACGCGGTTCGTTAGGCTGCGCCTGAGATACTTGCGTTGGGGGAGTAGTAACGTTGTCGGTCGCGCGCCGAAGCCACTGCCTCTTTGGGGTCGCCACCTTGCCAGGCCCGGCACGCAGAGTCCAGGTGAAGGAGGCAGGCCATGCGTAATCTGACGCGTGTGCTCATATCGTTGTCGGCCTTGGGCTTCGTCATGGCGGTCGTGGCGAGCTTCACGCGGGTCGCCCTTCTGGGAATCGCGCCAGAGGGCTTCTCCCGAGGGTGCACGAACCTGGCCCTAATCGCCATCGCGCTCATACTGGCGTTCGACAAGGAGCGCGGCGCAGCCTAACTAGCGTATGCACCCGTCGAGCTTGGGTGTCAC
>JBDRFG010000067.1:0-8778 GCA_043819135.1 Candidatus Eiseniibacteriota bacterium
GAAGCAGGTGGAGTTCGACTCTGCGGCGAGGTCGCATCTGAAGATGGGCGTGGACAAGATGGCCAACGCCGTCAAGGTAACGCTCGGTCCCAGAGGCCGCAACGTCGTTCTCGACAAGAGGTACGGATCGCCGGTCATCACGAACGACGGCGTCACGATTGCGAGAGAGATCGAGCTTGAAGATCCCTACGAGAACATGGGCGCTCAGATGCTCAAGGAAGTCGCGACGAAGACCGCCGACATTGCCGGCGACGGCACGACGACCGCCATCGTGCTCGCGCAGGCGATGGTGGCGTCCGGGTTGCGCAACGTGGCGGCGGGGGCAAATCCACTGCACCTGAAGAGGGGCATGGAGAGGGCGGTCGCCGTCGCCGTCGCGGAGCTCAAGAAGCTGAGCAAGGAGGTGAAGGGACGTGAGGGGATCGCTCAGGTCGCGACGGTCTCGGCGAACAACGACACCGAGATCGGCGAGCTTCTGGCCGACGCGATGGAAAAGGTAGGCAGGGACGGCGTCATCACGGTCGAAGAGGCGAAGAGCATTGAGACCTCTCTGGAGGTGGTCGAGGGCATGCAGTTCGACCGCGGATATCTCTCTCCTTACTTCGTGACCGACGCCGAGAGGATGGAGACCGTTCTGGAGCACGCCTACATTCTGCTTCACGACAAGAAGATCTCCGCGATGCGGGACTTGGTCCCGATTCTCGAAAAGATCGCACAGACGGGGCGGCCGTTCCTCATCGTTGCTGAGGACATCGACGGCGAGGCGCTGGCGACGCTCGTGGTCAATAAGCTCCGAGGGACCATCCAGGGCGCCGCGGTCAAGGCGCCGGGTTTCGGCGACCGCCGCAAGGCGATGCTGGAGGACATGGCGGTCCTGACGGGCGGCCAGGTCATCGCTGAGGAGAAGGGCCTGAAGCTCGAGGCGGCGACGCTCGACGACCTTGGTCAGGCCAAGCGGATCGTCATCGACAAGGACGCAACGACCATAGTCGAAGGCTCCGGTACGAAGGCCGATATCAAGGGCAGGCTGGAGCAGATCGCGGCGGAGATAGAGCGCTCCACGTCGGACCACGACAAGGAGAAGCTTCAGGAACGGCGCGCTCGCCTCGCCGGCGGCGTGGCCGTGATCAACGTCGGCGCCGCGACCGAAATAGCGATGAAGGAAAAGAAGGCTCGCGTCGAGGACGCGCTTCATGCCACCAGAGCCGCCGTCGAGGAAGGAATCGTCGTCGGTGGCGGCGTGGCGCTGCTTCGTGTCTCCGCTGTCCTGAAGGAGCTGAAGGAGGGAGACGCGGACGCGAGGACCGGCATCGCCATAGTCGCGGCTGCCCTCGAGGCTCCCATCCGTCAGATCGCGTTGAACGCGGGGACGGAGGGCTCGATCGTCGTAGAGGAGGTCAGGGGGCAGAAGAACAAGTCCCACGGCTACGATGCGGCGACCCGGGAGTACACCGACCTCGTCAAGGCTGGCATCGTCGACCCGACCAAGGTCGTGCGGACGGCTCTGCAGAACGCCGCGAGCATTGCGAGTCTGCTTCTGACGACCGAGGCGATTCTGACCGACATTCCCGAGGAGGAGAAGCCTCCGGCGATGCCGGGCGGGGAGATGTACTAGCAGCTGGTTTCGATCAGACGGGCGACGTCCTGAGAGAGTGGGCGGGCGTCCGACAGTAAGAGAAAACGGGCTGTCCTCTCCTGAGGACAGCCCGTTTCAGTGCTGGTCAGGTCCGGGCGGCTGGTTGCGACTCCGCTCAGATCCACGCCCGGCCGTCACAGCTGAAGGTTCTGGCGCAGCGGTCTCTTCAGGTTCCGCTGCCTGACGCCTCTACCGGACGCCCCCTATTGTCTACTGGACGCCTCTATTGCTGGACGCCTCTATTGGTAGAGCGCCTTGATGGTGCCCCACGAGCCGAGCTCCGAGGGGTTGGTCGTGCACTCGCAGAAGGGGAGCACGCCGTCGAGGTCTCCCAACTCGACGTTCGTGCTGAACTTGATACCGAGGTGGTCCTCGAATATCTGCGGTTCGGTCGGCGGGAAGAGCGAGTAGTAGCAGACGTGCATCCAGCCGAACTCGCCCAGCTCGCAGTTGGTCTCGTCCGGCTCGAACTTCATGGTCGGGCCGGCGAGGGGGAAGTGGGGGTCGCCCGGGCAGTCGAACTCGCTGTACATGTCGATCTCGCAGTTCTCCTCGCCGAAGGCGAGACCCGCTGGAACCCGGTGACCGAAGTAGCCCGTGTCGCACGCGCACTCACAGCTGGCCAGAGCGAGGTAGATGGTCGAGTGACTGAGTCCGTGGCCCCCGTAGTCCCGAGTGTCCCAATAGATGTGATAGCAGTACTCGTAGTACCCCTCGAACCCCGGCTCGGAAGCGGGGAAGACCAGCCCCGTGCCCCAGACGGCGTCCGCCGCAGCACGCTGAGAAAACCCAATGCACGCGAGGGCGACCAACAGCAGAATCAGGGTTCTTATAGCAGGTCTCATCGCGCTCTCCCTCCTGCAGGTGCACACACGCGACGCGAGCGGGCAGTGGTCCCGCCTGCTCACTGCGAAATCCTCACACGACGCGCAGTCATTGTACGGTCCGTCATGCCACGTGTCAAGGACAAACCTGTGGCCCGACCTTGCCGGCAGTTCCCTGGCCGCGATGTGGCGAGGGCTCCAAGGCGCCGGCCAGACCGTACGGAACAGGAGCCTCGCCCGCTGCCTTGGGTCACCTGTAGAGCGCCTTGATGGTGCCCCACGTCGCCGATTCCGCCGGTGTTCCGGCGACAGCGCACTGGTAGACGTTGTTCTCTTCATTGCCCTCCGCGACGTTGTTGCCGTCGTCAACCTTGATGGTACAGTTCTCCTGGCCAGTGTGCTGGATGGGGCCGGGGCTCTTGGCCACGAGGTATATGCAGCCGCACTTGTCCTCGAAGAACCACGAGCTGCAGCTTCCGTTGACCAGCTGACCATTGATGATGGTCGGGGCGCAGAGCCCGTCGCAGGCCGGGTAGGTGTCCTCGCACTTGATCGACGGGTTCGGTCCGAACGCGTCGGCATCGAAGACGACGCTGCCGTAGTACGAGCCATCGAAGTAGAAGCCCACATCCGTAACGAAGCCGGAGTGCTCGCCCTGAGCGGACACCTCGATCTCTGCTTCCACCGTGAACTCGTTGCCCTGCCAGGTCACCGAGCAGTCCGCCACGCGGAAGTCGATGTTGGGCTGTTCGAGCGCCACTGTCATTGTGTTGTTCGTCTCGCTCGTCTCCTGGACCGTGTCGTGGTAGTCCACCGTCGCCGACGCGGAGGACTGGCCGTTGTACGTGACGGGGTCGCCGGGGGCGATCATGATGAGGTAGATGCAGCAGCAGTTGGGGTCGTCGAGCCAGTCGCTGCACATGTAGGCCGTGACCACCTGCCCGTCAACGACGATGGGTGGGCAGTAACCATCACAAGGGGAGGAACTGTCCACGCAGCGCGGACTGGGCACGCCCGTGTGGTTGATCTCGCCGAGGTCCACCTGCACGGTGCCGACAAGGGAGCCGTCCACCTCGTAGCCGACATCGATGATGTACCCATCGTGGTGCCCTGATGCCGCCACTGTCACCTCTGCCTCCATGTAGATGTACGGCCCGCCCCACACCACGTGAACATCGGTGACCTCGAAGTCGATGCCCCCAAAGGCGGGTGCCGGCAGTACGAACAGGCACGCCGCGCCGAGGGCGCAGAGAAGCGCTCTTCCGTTCATGGTTTCCTCCTTCGGTTCAGAAGATTGATTGGTGCCGACCGATTGCGGTCGGTCCGGCCGAGTGGAGGCCTGCGTGTCGGTGCGGGAGAGGGTCCTCACGGTCAGATGGAAGGAGTTGTTCCGGAGTGCGATGTCCACGAGGAACCGTGGGGAGTACGCCGGACGCGGGCAGCCAGACCGGCCGTCGAATCAGTGCTCCTCTCGGCACCACCTCCCCTCTCCGCTGAGGTCGCCGCCACTATGGCGGGTCCGGCCGGGGGATGCGCGTGGCGTTTCCGGCGGGTGTCCGCTTGAGCGTGCGTCGCGTCTCGGGACAGTGGAATGGTACCGGATTTACGACTGGTAGTCAATTGGAAATTTGGGGATATCCGAACGAGCGCGAGTTCCCTGCGGCGCACTCCGCGCAGGCTTGGACGCGGACTCTGGCGTCGTCACAAGGCCTACTTGAGGCGCCACCGGCTGCATGGTAGGCTGGTAGATCATGGAGCTAAGACATCTTGTGACGACACCCTGGCGGTTACTTGCTGTCCTCCTCGCGCTCGGCTGCGCGTGGAGCACGTCGGCTGTCGCCGCTCCCATACACACCACCTACCTCTGGCACATGCACCAGCCCATCTACTGGCCTGACGATTCCACCTGGAGCCCGGGGGAGTACGAGCGGGCATACGAGACGATCGCGCTCGGGCACTCGGAGAACGACGAGGCGGACATCTTCGGCAAGGCCGACAGACTCGGCGACTACCAGTACTACCCGCGGGACGCCATCTCCTCCATTCTGGACCTGCCCGACGCTGGCGCGCAGGTCAGCTTCGCCGGCAGCCTCATCGAGAACATCACGAGTCTTGGCGATAACGCGTGGAGCGGCGGCGCGTACGCCCCGAACTGGTGGCAGGCTTACCGGGAAGCGCGAGGCTGGACGACCTCCGGCGGTCGCACGCGCTGTGACATGGTGCTGGTTGGCCACCACCATGCGATCAACCCACTCATGGACGAGAACGCGTTCCGCAAGGAAGTGCAGATCCAGAAGGCGGCGCATCCGTCTGCCTGGGGCGACTCCGAATACTCGCTCGGGTTCTTCCCGGCCGAGATGTGCTTCTCCGAGCGTCTGATCCCCGTGCTCGTCGATGAGGGCGTCGACTGGGTCATCGTCCCGGACCTTCACATCGCCCGCGCGTGCGAGGACTACCCATACGACGCCAGCCAGGACAACTGCGACCCGCCGAATCCTTCTGACCGGGTCAACCCGGCTCAGGGCTACTACTACGCGCAGTCCATTCCGCGCGGTGTCACCGTGAAGGTACCGCCGCCCTACGGGTTCCGGCCGCACTACGCGAGGTACGTCGACGCGGCTACGGGCGCCGAGTCGAAGATGGTGGTGGTGCCCTCTGCCAACGCGATGTCGTGGAACGAGGGATACGGCCTCTACGGCACGGGCGAGATCGACGCCATCGCCTCGTACAACGACCCCTCGAACCCCATGCTCTTTCTCTTCGCGCACGACGGCGACAACGCCTGGTCCGGCGGCTACTCATACTGGTATGAGAACGTGACGCAGTTCAGCCACGCGGCGGCGTCCCAGGGCTACGAGCCCACGATGATCTCCGAGTATCTCGCGGACCATCCGGTGGCTCCCTCGGACGTCGTGCACGTCGAGGACGGGGGGTGGGTCAACGCGGACGGGGACTTCGGGTCTCCTCAGTTCATCAACTGGAACTGGCCGCTCTTCGACGGCGCCGGTGCGTTCGACATCCCGGGCGGCTGGGCCGAGGACGAACGCAACTGGGCGGTGCTTACGGCGGCGCAGAATCGGGTGGAGACGGCGGAGGCCATCATGGGCGCCGCCGACCCCGCGCGCATCCAGAAGCCGTCGCTGGGCGCGAACGCGGCCGAGAAGGCCTGGCACTTCCTGCTCGCCGGCTACGAGAGTGGCTACATGTACTACGGGACGTCGCTCGACATGGAGATCAAGGCGACGCTCGCGTGCAACAACGCGGTGGCGCACGCAGATCCGGTCGTCGGCTCCGGAACGGACACGACGCCGCCGACCGTGTGGCTGCCGCAGCGGCTGCCCTGGAATCCGGGTGGACGCGGCGGCGGGTCGCTCTGGGGATACCCCGGGGGCTCCGGCGCGGTGATGAGCCAGGACTTCCACGTCTGGACGTTCGCTTACGACGTGTCCGGCCTCGCGTCGGTCGACCTGAAGTATCGCGTCGATAGCGACGGCGCCAACCCGATGTCCGACGACGCCAACGAGACGTACGCGGGCGGCGCGGGCGTGGGCTCTTGGCAGATCGTGCCGATGACCTGGCGCGACTTCCCGGTGGGCAACTTCCACAACGACCCCGGCATCGATTTCACCGTTCTGCCCGACTACATCGCCGACGAGTACTACGCGCACATGACGGGTTTCGAGGACGTGCTGCTCGACTACTACGTCGAGGCGGTAGACAGCCTGGGTCTCGTCAAGCGATCCCCGATACAGCACGTGTGGGTGGGAAGCGGGGGAGGTTCGCCAGGCGACACGTGCGTCTGGTGTGTGCCCGCCGAGCCCGAGGCAGGCTCGACTGTCACCGTCTACTACGACCTCGACTGTCGGGCCGTGCTGGCGCCCGAGACGGACCCTGTCTACATCCACGTCGGGCACAGCGGCTGGTCCGACGTCGTCACTCCTGACCCCGCCATGACGTGGGATGCGGGCCAGGAGGCGTGGCGGTACACCTACGCGATCCCCAGCTCCGCGACGTCTGTCGAGTTTGTGTTCAATGACGGCGCTGCGAGCTGGGACAACAACGGCGGAGGCGACTGGAGCGTGGCGGTGACGGGAGGCAGCAGCGGCACCGGCTACGAGATGGACGGCGCGCTGGACGGCGAGGCCTCTCTGGCCGCGTCCGGCGCGGCGCTTGACCTCTACGTCGACTTCGACGGGACGTGGCTCTACGTCGCGACGCAGGGCGTAGGCGGAACCTCGGGGATGGACCACTTCATTTTCATCGACGACGACCCGTCGTCTTCGCGCGCGGCGCCGTGGGGCAAGACAGGCACTGTCGCCGGCTGGGACTACTTCCTCGCAAGCGAGGACGACAACGGGTGGAGCGGCTGGTTCGACACGGGAGAATCCGTAGTGAGTTCGGCGGGCGCGGTCCAGTCGGGCGGGACCTACCTCGAGGGCGCACTGGACCTCGCCGCGCTGTACGGCTCCGTGCCGGACTCGATCTTGATAGCGGTGGGAGGCTACGGTACCGCCGACGGCGGCGCACTCGGCGATCAGGCTCCCTCCGGGAACGGCAACGGCACCATCGAACGCGCCGAGTATTACGTGCTGAGTCTCTCAGCGACTGGCGTGGAGGAGGGGGAGGCGGTCGCGGCCCCCACGCTCTTCCCCGTGGTTCCCAATCCGACCGCGGCGGGCGGGACCGTCAGGTTCATGCTCCCGCTCGAGGGCCGTGTTCGGCTGGCCGTTTACGACCTGCGGGGGCGACTCGTTTCGGTCCTCAGGGAAGGCGTCGTTGCGGCAGGCGAGCACGAGCTCACGTGGGACGGCCTGGACGGCAGAGGCCGCCGACTCTCCTCGGGCGTCTACTTCTGCAGGCTCGCCACACCCGCAGGGTCGACCGCCAGGAAGATGGTGCTCCTCAGGTGATATCGTCCCTCCGATCGAATTCCTGACAACCCGTGTCAACGTCACGTAGCGACCCCGGCCCAACGCAGGCATCAAAATGCGTGGGTGAAGAAGATGCTCTGCAACCGCAGCACATCGAGAGGGGAAGCCGTGAAGGCAGTTGGTCTGTTGTCCGGTGGTCTCGACAGCACAGTAGCCATCCAGCTCATGCTGGACCAGGGAATCGAAGTCTCCGCGTTCAACATCGTGACCACGTTCTGTTGTTGCACGCCGCGTGCGTCGTCGTGCTCGTCCGCGGCCGCCGCGGTCAAGAAGCTCGACGTCGACCTCAAGGTCGTCAACGTCACAGAGGAGTTCCTTCCGATCGTCGCAAATCCCAAGCACGGCCACGGGAGCGGAATGAACCCGTGTCTCGACTGCAGGATCCTCATGTTCCGGAAGGCCAGGGAGTACATGGAGGAGATCGGCGCATCCTTCATCGTGACCGGCGACGTACTGGGGCAGCGGCCCATGTCGCAGCGAAGGGACGCCATGCGGCTCATCGACAGGGAATCGGGCCTCACGGGATACGTCGTCAGGCCGCTCTCGGCGGCGCTCCTCGAGCCCACCGTACCCGAGAGGGAGGGGTGGGTGGACCGTGAGAAGCTGCTGGCGGTGAGCGGTCGCTCACGAAGGCCGCAGATGGAACTTGCCAAGGAAATGGGGCTCAAGGACTACCCCTGTCCGGCCGGAGGGTGCCTCCTCACTGACCCTACCTTCGCCCAGCGTCTCCGTGACCTTCTCCGGCACGTCGGGGAGCTGCGTAGTGAAGACGCCGCTCTCCTGAAGATGGGGCGGCACTTCCGCCTGAGCCCCGCTGCGAAGGCGGTGGTCGGTCGCGACCAGAAGGAGAACCACCAGCTCGGCAACCAGCTGCGCGACGGTGACTACGCTCTGGAGATCAGCGGGCAGCCCGGGCCGCTCACTCTGGTGAGAGGCGACGTCGCGGATGACGAACTCGCGGTGGCGGCGGCCATCACTTCCCGCTACGGGAAGTCGGGTGGCCGCACACCGACGACGGTGCTGTGCAGACGAGTCGGAGACGGGGCGGCGGTCAGCATGAGTGTCGACCCGGTCGACAGGGACAGCATCAAGCCCCTGATGATCGGTGTCGAGGGCGCGGACAAAGAAAGCGGGCCACCTCGATCTCGAAGTGGCCCGTCTGTCCGTACTTCAGATGCTCATATTACGTAGGAAGGACCTTCTCGCCCATAGCCTTGAGGAACTTGCCAGGCTCCTTGACGAACACGTCGCGGCACTCCGCACTGCAGAAGTAGTATGTGACGCCCTCATACTCGGCCGTCCACTCAGACTCCATCGTGGCTTCCATCCCGCAGACCGGGTCGACCAGCGGCATCTCCGCCTTCATTTCCTCGGCGGCCTCGCCCAT
>JBDRFG010000068.1:0-27883 GCA_043819135.1 Candidatus Eiseniibacteriota bacterium
GCGGCTCTTCAAGAATTCGAGCTTTCCGCCGCGCATACTGAACGGGTTGTCCGTCGCTCTGGACGACTTCGATAACGTTCCCCTCATCGTGCGAAGCTCGAGTCTGCTCGAGGACCGGTTGGGCACGTCGTTCTCGGGAAAGTACAAGAGCCTCTTCGTCGCCAATCAGGGCAACAAGGCGGAGAAGCTGGAGGCCGTTGCTGATGCCATTGCCGAGGTCTACGCGTCGACGTTCGGACCTGACCCCATCGAGTACCGGCGCGAGCGCGGACTGCTCGAGTTCAACGAGGAGATGGGCATTCTCATCCAGGAGGTCGTCGGCACACAGGTCGGGGACTACTTCCTCCCGGCATTCGCGGGTGTTGCCTTCAGCAACAGCGAGTTTCGATGGTCTCCGCGCATCCGCCGTGAGGACGGACTCGTACGATTGGTTCCGGGTCTCGGTACTCGAGCCGTCGACCGCGTGTCGGACGACTACCCCATCCTCCTGGTGCCCGGCCAGCCGACGCTGCGAGCCAACGTGGAGATCGACGAGATAGTCCGTTACTCGCCCAAGTACATCGACTTGATCAATCTCAAGTCCGGAACGCTGGAGTCCATGGAGCTCGCGTCGCTGCTGCGAGAGGTCGGTGCCGACTATCCCGCGCTCGATAAGGTCTTCTCCGTTCTCAGAGGCGACACGTTGCAGAAGGCTCCGCCGCGCGTGCTGGTCAACAAGGACACCGATGAATTCGTTGCGACCTTCAACGACCTTGCCGACACGACACCGTTCCTCGAGCAGATGCGGAACGTGCTGGACATTCTAGAGGAAGAACTCGGCACGCCGGTTGATGTCGAGTTTGCCCACGACGGCACCACGTTTCATCTCCTCCAGTGCCGTCCTCAGAGTCAGTCCGACGAGTCCGCCCCATCCCCCATCCCCAAGGACATCCCGGATGCGGATGTCGTGTTCACGGCCAATCGCCACGTGTCCAACGGCTGGGTTCCCGACATCACGCACATCGTCTACGTCGACCCCGACAGCTACGGTGACCTCCCGAGTCGCGAGGACATGCTGGCCGTCGCCCGGGCCGTCGGCAGACTCAACGGGCTGCTGCCCAGGCGGCGCTTCATCCTCCTCGGGCCGGGTCGCTGGGGAAGCCGCGGAGACGTTAAGCTGGGCGTGAGCGTGACCTACGCCGACATCTCGAACACGGCTGTCCTGATCGAGATCGCCCGCCGCAAGGGTGACTACGTGCCTGATCTCTCATTCGGCACGCACTTCTTCCAGGACCTGGTGGAGTCGCGCATCCGCTACCTCCCGCTCTATCCGGACGATCGGGACATCGCGTTCAATGAGATGTTCCTGCGGAGCGCTCAGAACCTGCTTCCGACGATACTGCCCGAGTTCGCTCACCTGGCAGACACGGTCCGCGTGATCGACGTGCCCTCGGTCACTGATGGGCGGATCCTGCGCGTGCTCTTCAATGCGGACCTCGATGAGGCTCTGGCCCACATCTCCGACCCCGGAGGTGAGAGTGCCCAGCGCCCCGCCGTGGCGAAAGAGCGAAAGACCGAACCGCTCCAGTACTGGCAGTGGCGGCTTCACATGGCCGAGAGGGTCGCCGCCGAACTGAACCCCGAGCGCTTCGGCGTGGTCGCCGCATACGTCTTCGGAAGCACGAAGAACGCCACCGCCGGGCCCGCGAGCGACATTGACATCCTCATCCACGTGCGCGGGTCGGACGAGCAGCGACAGTCCCTGATCAGCTGGATGGAAGGTTGGGGCAGGTGTCTGAGCGAGATGAACTACCTGCGTACGGGCTACCGCACGGAGAACCTGCTCGACGTTCATCTGGTGACGGACGCGGACATCGCGAACAAGGACAGCTACGCGGCGAAGATCGGGGCCGTGACGGACGCGGCCAGAGAACTCAAGCTCAGGTCGCCGGACCACTCCGACCAATAGGCCATCCCGATCGCGTCGGAATCCGGACTCGCGGTCACGCTCAGTAGAGAGCCCGAGTAGCACTCTCGGGATCATCAGGGTCGAACCGCACGAGCGCGAGCTCGGGTCCATCGTGGGCGGCGCTGAAGAGGTGTGTCTTTCCTATCCTATCCCGCCAGCTTCCAGTGAGTCTCGCGGACTCGTGAACGTGGCCGTGCAACGTGATGAGCGGCTGTCTGTCCTCTATGAAACGTTGAATGGCTATGCTGCCCACGTGCACGTCGAGTGGAACGTGGTCGACCTTCCTCCCGTCCAGCGCCGCGCGGTCGAGGTTTGTCTTGTAGGGCGGTGAGTGAAAGAGGAACACTGCTCTTTCGAGGTCGTCCTCCCCGACCAGCCGCTCGAGGTCGTCCTTGATGGTCGAGTGGCGAATCTCGCGCTCCTCACGAGGTACCGAGCGCCTGCCCTCCTCGGGCGAGACAGCTCCGGGATCGACGAACCGCGACACGTCGTAGCGCTCCCAGTCCTTCAGCAGAAACGGGCTTGGCGGAACGTGAGCGTAGCCGTACACAGCGAACCCGTTCAGCGACTCCTTGCGATTGTGCACGTACTGCCACATCCCGCGTGCGGCCACATCGAGTGTCGCGGCCTCCTCGGAGCGGAGGTCGTCGTTCCCCAGAATAAGGAACACCGACGGGTAGTCACCGCCCAGGTCGTCCCGCAACACCTCGAATCCGGCCCCGAGGAAGTCGATGACGAAGTCGTGCTTGCCGGGTACCGGCGACTGCCACGCGACGATGTACGGCGGCAAGAGGTCGCCACCGAGAAACACGGCGTCTGGGCGCTCTTCCCTCGCGAGCGCGAACAGCTTGCGATAGCGATCCACAGATCCATGCAGATCTGACGCGAAGAAGCAGAGCACGTTTTCCCTCGGGCCGGTCGAGACCTCATCACAGACAACAGATGCGCGTCTCATGTCTTCTACAACACCGGGCCGCGGGCGTCAACAGGCGGGCGCGAAGGAACTTGTCATCGCGTCTGGAGCGGCCTATCATCGTCTTGACCTCTTCATCGTGGAGAGCATGCATGGTGCCCTCGACTCAAAACAAGCCTCAGCCCACTATGCGCAATGCGCGCGGCCCGCGCGCGCCCAGGAGATCGCTTCGAGCCGCCGACCTCCTCCGGCCGACCTTCAAGAGCGCCATCTGGAGCACCTACGACCACATCGGACTGCTCGTCCTCGCCAATCTCATCTGGCTAGTGCTGTGCCTGCCGGTGGTCACCGCCCCGGTGGCGACCGCAGGTCTCTTTCACCTTGCGCGCGAGATCGCGCGCGGGAACGGCGTCTCTCTCCGCGACTTCTTCTCCGGATTTCGCTCGCTCTTCCTCCCCGCCGTCAAGCTCGGGCTCGTCGACCTTGCAGTGCTCCTGGCACTCTGGATCAACGTCGACTTCTACAGCCACCTGCGTGGAGGCGCGACGATACCGGGTATGGTGCTGGCCGCCGCGATGGTCTGGACGGCCGCCTTCTTCCTTCTCATGCACGCGCACCTCTATCCCCTGCTCACGGCCGGGGAAACCAGCCTCCGGCAGCTCCTTCGGAAGTCCGCGCTCCTCACGCTCGACAACCTCGCCTTCACGATCGGGATCACCCTCCAGGCCCTGTCGCTCAGCGTTCTCTGCATCATCACGGGCGCGGGCCTCGTCCTTATCAACGGCTCCGCTGTCGCCGTCCTCCTTGCGACCGGCCACCGGGAGCTCCTCAGGAAGTACTCCGACGACCCCGATGAGCCCGATGAGCCCCGGCAGTTCCTCGAGACCCGGACGTTGAGGGACCTCTGGAAGCCTTGGGAGAGCGGAAAGCGCGGCGACTAGGCGACTTACGCACCCCTCAGTCAGGAATCTCGCTCAATCCATCCGAAATCTTAAGCTGACCCTTGACATTAGAGAGGTGATACCTTAACATTGTTAAGTGTTGCCTTGATAATGTTAAGCAATGACTTGCAGAACCCTGAACCAGGAGGTCGAAATGGTCCACAAGCAGCCAGGACAGTGCCCGGTCTGTGGTGGGGACATGGTCATCAAGGAGCTGGAGTGCCCCACCTGCGAGGTGACGGTCAGGGGCTCCTTCGAGACCTGCCCGTTCTGCATCCTGACCGGGGAGCAGCTCGAGCTCATCAAGATCTTCCTCAAGTCTCGCGGGAACATCAAGGAGGTCGAAAGGGAGCTCGGCATCTCCTACCCCACCGTCAGAGGCAGGCTCGACGACATCGTCAGGTCGCTGGGCTTCACTCCCCCGAAGCCCGAGGTCACTCGAGGCATGAAGGACGAGCTTCTGGCGAAGCTGGAAGCAGGAGAGATCGATGCAGACGAATTCGTACGAAAGCTGGATGAGGCGTCCGCTTAGCAGCGCGGTCTGCCCGACACCGGACATATGGCCGGACGCGATACCGCCACGGCTGAGACGACAACTGGCGAGGCACCACCACTGCGCAGTCCACCACGCACACGTGCGAGACACGCTCGACAGGGAGATGATGATGAACGAACAGAAGTCCAGAATACTCAAAATGCTCGAGGACAAGAAGATCACGGCGGACGAGGCGATGAGGCTCCTCGACGCGCTCGACAGGACCGAGTCCCGCCCTACCGACAGGGAGCTGAAGAAGAAGTGGCTGCACATCAGGGTCGAGAAGGACGGCAAGCAGACCGTCAATCTCAAGCTGCCGCTCGCGCTCCTGAAGTTCGGATTCAAGTTCGCTCCGCAGCATGCCCGCGGTGGCCACATGCGGGCCAGGCTTCACGCCGAACGCGCGCAGGCGCACGCCGAGAGGTCGAAGGAACGGACGGAGCGCGCCAGAGAGCGGGCCGAGAGGGCAAGGACCAAGGTGGAGCGGAAACTGCACGAGAAGTTCGGCGAGGATGTCGAGCTCAATCTCAACGGCATTCTGTCTGAGGCGTTCGCGGACCTGGAGTTCCCGGTGCCTCCGGTCCCGCCCGTTCAGCCGTTCAACGTCGGTGGGCTCGACGGCATTCTCGACGGGGATTTCGACCTCGATCTCGACAAGATCCTCGAGATGGCGCAGGACGCGGACTTCGACGGGAACATACTCGACGTCTACGACGATGACGACGACGAGCGTGTGCGGATAACGCTCGAGTAGGTTTCCACGACGCGGTCTCCCGGAGTTGGCACTCACGGGCGAAAGAAAGCCCGGGAGCAGTTGCTCCCGGGCTTTCTCATTCTTCAGCGTGAGTCGTTCCGCTCACACGGAGCGGCCTAGAAACCTCACGTGCCACCAGTGCTCGGGCAAATCCTGCCGCCGCCCCCTCCGCCCCCGCTGTCGCCCGAGTTCGCGCAGAACACCGACATCTGCCGCTCCGACTTCATCGAGCCGCAGGACGGGCACTTGCGGGGCTTGTCACGGTTGTCTACGGAATCCAGATCGTCGAATTCCGCTCCACACTTCTGGCACTTGTATTCAAATATGGGCACACGCGCTCCTGTCGTCTCCGGTGAATTAGCCGGCTCTGCAGTTGGATGCGCGAACCGTCTCTTGGGATTCGCCCTTTCAGACGCGCCGGAAGAGCCCCCGGCGAGGGACGCTCATATCGTCCCCCTCGAACTCGAGAAGCTCCCACCCCCCGGCGAACAGGCCCTTGATCTCCTCATTCGTGTAGGGCCGAAACAGCATGCCGGCCCGGCGGCCTGAGGTGTAGTGATGCGTCCTGTCGGCCAGGACCTCGCATTCCGACTCGGGATCGTCGCTCTTGTCCTCATCGAACGAGACGAGCAGGAACGCGCCCGGCCGAGCGACCCGGGACAGCTCTGCGGCCAGTTCGGTCGCCCAGTCGAGCGTCACGTGGTCGAGACAACTCCACGCCAGAACGCCGTCCACGGCGGCGTCAGGCAGCTCGATGGTCCAGCCGTCGCACCCGGCCGCGCTCACGGCCAGCCCCTCTTCGCGCGCCCTGTCGAGGCTGAATCGCACGCCGGCCTCGGCGACGTCGCACACGGCCACCGAATGGCCAAGTCTTGCCAGCACCAGGGCGTTCCGCCCGATGCCGGAGCCGAAGTCAAGCACGCGCGCCCCGGCGGGCAGGCGCTCGATGAACGCCGCTGCGACCGGCGACTTCCCGTCGAACACCGACTCCTTCCACTTATCGGGGACGCCTTCCTCGAGAGTGCTCGCGATCATGCGCTTCCAGAACACGCCGGAGTCGAGCTGGGGTATGCTCCTCGCCACGTTGCCTCCTGCCTCAACTAGCCCGGTTTCTTCGCCAACACGAAGTCCCCGAGACGCTCCCCCGCGCGTTCGACCGCGGAGATACCGAACACTTCGGCCACGATATCGAGCACCGGCCCGTTCTCGCCCAACTTGCCCGCCTTGAGGGCGGCGTCGTAGAACGCCAGGAGTTCCGGAAGCCTGTGGTCCAGGTGTCGCATCTCGACGAACCCGACGCGTGCCAGAAGTTCGTTGACCGTGCCGCTCGTCAGGTGGTTGAGCTCGAAGTACTTGGTATCGGCAATGAACGGTGCAAGGCCCACGAGCAGCGTAACGCCGAAGGTCTCCGCGGGCGCCACGAAGCCGTCGCCTCCCGCCGCGCCGTCCAGCTCCACCGGCGTCTCGCTGATGTTCTCGACCGCCTCGAGGAACTCCGGGTCGGCGTTCAGGCGCTCGCGGTCCAGGAAGAGCGCATACCAGGTCTCCCTCGGAGGAGACTTCCGCCGGACCTGATAGAAGACGACGGCCTCCCCGTCGGTCAGTTCGCCGCGCAGCTTCTCGTCGCCCTCGCTGTCGGCGAAACAGACGTCGTAGTCCTCGAAGATCATGGCGAGCGTGCCGCCCGGCGTGAGCACCCGGAACACCTCGCGCAACGCCTGCTCCGGGTTCGCGCACTGCTCAATCGAGGAGGCCGCAGTCACTCCGCCGAAGCTCCCGTTCCTGAACGACATCTCCTCCGCGTCCATCACTCGGAACTCTACGTTGTCGATGCCGAGACGCTCCGCGTTCTCGCACTGGACCCGCACGCGGCGCGGGGACGGGTCGATGCCGATGATCTTCTTGAACCGGTGTGCGATCCGGAGAGCCGGCCACCCGTCGCCCGGCCCCACGTCCAGGATGACGCTGGCGTCGCCCATTGCATGCGCGAAGGCGCCGATCAGCGCTTCGTCGTGCCAGTGCGAGCGCTTCGTGTTGTCGAGCGGTTCATACAGAACAGGCAGACAGCGACCCGACTGGGATTCCATGCGCTCGTACATGAGCTCGGCGGTCGTCGATGGCTGAGGTGTCAGGTTGGCGAGGATCCATCGCTCTATCTCGGTGCGGTTGGCGTCCACGTGTGCGCGCTCCCTGTGGTGGCCATAGGGTCTGAGATGCTCGAAGGGGAATCTCCATTGGAGACTCCCCTTCATGATAGCAGAATCGGCGGAGGCTCGCCCGCGCCGACTTAGCGCGGAACGGCTACTTGAGCAGGACCAGCTTCCGGGCTTCCCGGTAACTCGTGTGCTCGCCGGATGCCTCCATTCGGATGAAGTAGACACCGCTCGCGGCGCGCTGACCGGTGTCGGTCGTGCCGTCCCAGATGGCTCGGTGCTCGCCCGGCCCTGCCGACGCGTCTACGAGCGTTCTCACGATCAGGCCCGCCGCATCGTAGACCCGAATCGCCACGCGGCTCTCCGCAGCGACGCTGTACTCAATGGTCGTCAAAGAATTGAAGGGGTTGGGACGCGCCTGGCTCAGCCTGGTCACGAAGACGCTCTCATCCACTCCGGTCGGTGGACCGGTCGGGGTCTTCCCGAAGTACCCCATGATGTTGGCCATGAGGTTGACGCGGTCGGAAGAACCGGACGCGAATTGCCCGTTGGGTAGCTGCAAGTCAGACATGAACTCGATGCCGAATCCGAGCGTCACGGTCTGGTATCCAGTGGAGTCGGTATAGGCGACCCCAGCGGGGAGCATCGTCATGTCCGCCTTCACATACTCCGCCACCAGCTCCGCTCCGGCGACACCGGGGCGCGGCTGGATGACATCGAAGAGCGCGAGCTCGGGGCAGCCGCCGCGCAGCACGCACTCTTGATCGTCGTGGGTCATGAAATCGAACCCGCCTGCAAAGTCGCGAAGGCCCGGCACGCTGTCGACCTCCACTTCCCCGACCGCGTCGTCGAGGTACTCCGTCGCGAGCCAGGAGTTTTCGTCGTCGACCATTCTGATGGTCAGAGGATCGACCGCGGCGTACATCCATCCTGACCCCTCGGAGCAGGTGAACGGTCGGTTCGTCCAGATGTCGGTTCCGTACAGACCTCGCCAGAATGCCACGCCGGCCTGGCCGGTGGCCGGGATGTCGTCGTGGACCCAGCCGTTGTCTCCGGGGGACTCGCAGTCGTCGAGCCAGAACGGGCTGCCTTCGTATGGATCTGAGTCGTAGAGGGCGATGTTGTCGAGTTGCCACGCGCCGTCCTGTACGGAGTGGAAGGGCAGGTTATCGAACTGATCCTGAGAGGAGTAGGCCATATCCGACTCGAAGCGAAACCGGATGGCTATCTCCTGTCCGGCGTAGTCACTCAGGTCGATCGAGATGTGCCCGGGGCCCACTGGATCGACGCTGTCCCAGTCCTGTGAGATGCCCGGCGTGCCTGAGAAACCGGGGTTGTCAATCAGGAAGACCGTCGTCCACGCGTCGCCACCGTCGGTCGACACGTCAGTGTAGCCGTAGTCGTAATCGTTCTCCATGGCGATACGCTGGTCGTACGCCAGGAAGAGTGTGTCGCCTGGGCCCGTGTTGGCGGCGACCTCCGGGAAGGATGTGGACATCACCTGCAACCAGTCGTTCCCGTAGCCCCTTGGCTGCCGCCAGCAGGGATTGTATGTGCCACACCACCACGCGCTGTCGCCGAGCCACTCGAACCCGTTGATGCGGATGGTGTGCGCCTGGGGTGTGGGGCAGCCGGTCAGACTATGTCTTGAAGGTTCTGTCCTCCAGCACTGTCACCGAGTCGAGCGAGACCGAGGGCTTCACCACCGTGAACCCCCACGACAAGCTCGCCTCGTTCTCGCCTCCGATGAGCGTGTTGTCCCCGATCCAGAGCGTCACGTCGCCGAACGACTTCGAGTCCCAGACCGAGTAGCCGATCGGCTCCATGATCTCCGGGTTCATTCCTATCTCGAATCCTCCAAGCCTGCGAACATCTCCGCTGCCCCCGGAGAGAACGAGCTGCAGCAGCTCGTCGTTCTGTTCGGCCTTGGCCTCGAGGACCTCGCCGCCCTTGAACCCGATGCGCGTCCCGCCAATCCTGACGCCGAAGTAGTCGGTCATGTCGGAGACGAGAATCCCGGTGGCGGTCCCGGCTACCGGTGCCACGATGACCTTGCCGGCCGGGAGATGGCCCCATCCCCTGCCGTGCTCGACCTCCCACTGGGAGATGATGCCGTCGTCGACGAAGACCTCTCGGTCCGCGATGCTGAACGTGAGGTCCGTGCCGCCGGGTGATGTGATGTGCACGTGGCTCCCGCCACCGAGGACAGCGCTCAGGTGCTCGCCGCGCTGCGAAAGCTCGCGATAGTCCGTGTCGAGCGCCGTCCAGCACGCGTCGTGAAGGTCACGGAACTCTATGCCCATGATGTCGGCCTTCTGCGGCGTGGGATAGCCCAGGTAGATAATGCGCTTCCCCGCGTCCAGGAGTTCCCGCGCCACCGGGTCCTCGAGCGGGTAGCCCGGGATGCCCGCATAGCGGGACCCGCGACCGCTCTGCACCAAGCTCCGCAGGAACGCAAGCCGCCTCTCGCCGATGTCCTTCTGAGGATCGACCGCTCCGTTCAGCACCGGGTAGTCCAGCGGCTCCTCGATGACGATGACCGAGCTCAGGTCCCCTTTCCACTTGAGCAGGAAGTCACCGAGCCCGCCCGGCGTGCAGATGGTCACGGCGCTTCCACCGGCGGCCTCGACCGCGCGGATGAGCGGCTGGATGATGTCCCTCTGCACGAGGTCACCCTTCAGCAGAATGATGTCGCCCTTCTTCGTATCGAGGCAGTCCCGGACGACCTTCTCTGCGATCTCGTCCTGGTCGACCTCGAGCATCTCGCGCCGGCGCCACCCGAGCATGCTCTTCGAGATCATCTCACGCAAATCGCCGCCCAGACCCTCGTACTCGCCGATCCCGCGCGCTACATAGAAGTTCCTGGCTACCGCCCTGTAGTACTTCTCGACGACCCCGCCAGCCTCGACCGTACGCACCTTCTCGACGAGTCCCGCCTTCTCGAGTTCTTTGATGTGGTAGTGCACGCGCCCGCGGGTGCCCTCTATCCAGTCGGCGACCTGCTTCGCCGTCCCCGACCGCTCAACGAGGAGCGTGAGTATCCGCACCCGCTCGGGGTTCGCGATCGCCTTGATCTGCGCGTCGCGCTCAACGACCGTCAGCTCCCTGCGTGGAGAACTCGTCTTCCCGTTGTCGTGGCTCACTTTCACTCCCCGCCTGAGGCTTGCCGCATGCCCGGCCCCGATGTAGGCGTGCCGGGGCAGCCGGCCTTGAAGCCGGCCACCCCTCCCAGCTGTCTGCTGGCGCGTCAGCTCTTAGCCCAACAGCTCTCCCGCCATCGGTCTAATTTTCCAGCGCGGTCAGTTTACCACGTCTGGCATCGGACGTCAAGGCCGCAAATGAGCCTCCCTCAAGACGCGTCGCCCAGCCCCGTCGCGCCAGCCCGTCGCCCAGCCCATCGCACTGGCCCATCCGCCCGTTTTGGCTTGACACTCTTGCGCGGGCGCGCCTAACATCTCGCGGAAGTTCCCTTCCTCACGGCGATTAGCGCTCATCTGCCGCAACGCGAACACATGGAGTACGAATGACCATAATCACAGAGGTGTGGGCCCGTGAGATCCTGGACTCCCGGGGCAATCCGACCGTAGAAGCCGACATCTGGCTGGATTCGGGGATCATGGGCCGTGCGGCCGTGCCGTCCGGCGCCTCCACCGGAACGCATGAGGCAGTCGAACTCAGGGACGGAGACACGACGCGCTATCTGGGCAAGGGTGTCCAGCGAGCGATCCAGCACGTCAACGAGGTCATCGGTCCCGAGCTCATCGGCGTCGACACGGACGAGCAGGTTCTGATCGACACACTACTCGTCTCGCTCGACGAGCAGGACAACAAGAGCACGATCGGCGCGAACGCCACGCTCGCGGTGTCACTCGCCTGCGCCCACGCGGCCGCCGCGGTGTACGAGGTTCCGCTCTATCGCTACCTCGGTGGCGTCAGCGCGCGACTCCTCCCCGTCCCTCTCATGAACGTGTTGAACGGCGGCGTGCACGCGAGCAACACCCTCGACATCCAGGAATTCATGATCGTCCCGGCCGGCGTCGACAGTATGGCCGAGGCCGTGCGAGCCGGCGCGGAGGTCTTCCATTCGTTGAAGGCGATGCTGTCGGAGCGCGGACTCTCCGTCGCCGTCGGTGACGAGGGTGGTTTCGCACCGGACATCAAGTCCGCGGACGAGGCGCTCGAGATCATGGTCCGCGCCATCGACAAGGCAGGATACGCCCCCGGAGACGAGGTTTACCTGGCGCTCGACGCTGCGGCGAGCGAGTTCTTCGTGGACGGTGTCTACGATCTCAAGGGTGAAGGCGTCAAGCGGACCAGCGAGGAGATGGTCGATTACTACGCCGGCCTCGTTGAGAAGTACCCCATCGTTTCCATCGAGGACGGGCACGCCGAGGACGATTGGGACGGGTGGAAGCTGATGACGGAGCGCCTTGGCGACAAGATTCAGATAGTCGGCGATGACATCTTCGTGACGAATCAGGAGCGCCTTCTGCGGGGCGTCATGGAGGGTGCGGCGAACTCCATCCTCATCAAGCCTAACCAGATAGGGACGCTGACCGAGACGCTCGACACGATCGACATCGCGCACAGGAACGGAATGACCACGGTCATCTCTCACCGGTCCGGCGAGACCGAGGACACGACCATCGCCGACATCGCGGTCGCCGTGAACTCGGGCCAGATCAAGACGGGGTCGCTGTCGCGAAGCGAGCGGCTGTGCAAGTACAACCAACTCATGCGCATCGAGGAAGAACTGGGCGAGACCGCGACGTATGCCGGCAAGACCATATTCGGTGTGAGTGAATAGCGACGGGACACTCGCGCGAGCAGATCCCGTCGCGACCGCATCGAAACAAGTGGAGACAACATGCCCACATCATCTGGAGAGAACAGGAAGCGGGGCGCCAAGAAGGAGGAACCCCGTTTCCTGCGGAGGACCTTCGAAGGCTACGGGCGCGGGGCGCCGGCGAAGGTCCTGCGCATCCTGGGCTGGACCATCGCCATCTGGTTCGTCTCCGCGATACTCCTGGGCGATTCCGGGCTCTTCTCCATCCTCCACATGAAGGGCATGAAGGGCGCGCTCCAGGACGAGATCAACGCGCTCGAACAGACGCGCGATGATGCCGCAGCCTACAACGACGACCTTCGCAACGACCCATGGGTGGTTGAGAAGGTCGCGCGCGAAGAGTACGGCATGATCAAGGAAGGCGAGACCTGCTACCGCGTCGTGCTCGAGGAAGACGAGGAGTAGACTCGAACGCCGCAGTCACAGATGAATTCCCCGCAGACGGGTAGCGCATGCGTACGCTACTGCAATCCTACCACGCAGTCTGTCAATCCAGATGGATCTGGGTCATCACGATCGTCGCCGTGCTGCTCTTCTCCGCGTCGATGAACTGGATGAGCCTGAAGTCGTACGACGACTGCTTCTACGCCCGGAAGGGCGTGGAGATGTGGCAGCGTGGCGCGTTCTTCACGGTAACCTGGGCGGGCAGGACCGACTTCCAGTATCCCCCACTGCAGTTCTGGCTGCTCGGCCGGTCGTTCGCCCTGTTCGGGAAGAACGACTTCGCGGCCAGGCTACCGTCGCTCCTGATGGCGGTTGCCATACTTCTCATGACCTATCGGATGGGTTCGGTCACCGTAGGGCGCAGGGCGGCGATGGTGGCCACAGCGGCTCTCATGCTCACGCCGCTCTTCATCACGAACGCACGACGATGTCAGACCGACATTCCTCTCGCGTTCTGGACGACCCTCGCGATGCTCATCTACATCGAGGGACTGGAGAGACCGAAGCTCCACGCACTCATCGCCATCCCGCTGGGCGCCGCCGTGCTAACGAAGAGTGTCTTGGGTCTCTTCCCGCTGGTTGTCGTCCCGGCTGCGGTCCTGGTACCGGCACTGCGCAAGACTCTCAGGAACGGATGGCTGTGGCTGGGTCTGGCGCTCGGGCTCATCTTTGGAGCGTCCTGGAGCATCCATCAGTACGTCAACTTCGGCGACGCGTTCATGTCGCTTCACTACGGTCTCATGGTCTTCTCGCGGACGGCCCTACCACTCAACCTGATTGCCATGCTGACGGAGTACCCCGCGATCCTGATGGAGCACTACCAGCCGATAGTGCTTCCTGCCATTGCGGGTCTCGTCTTCTTCATCGTGGACAGAAGACGCGGCAAGAGCACGATGGCGGATCTCCTCGTCGTGTGGGCCGTGCTGCCGGTGGTGCTCTACTCGTTCTCCGGGCTGCGCCACATGCGTTACCTGTTTCCGCTGCTCCCGGCGTTCGCGATTCTCACGGGGTACCTGCTGGACACGAGGGTAAAGAAGCTCGTCGTTCCCCTGTGCTGTTTCGTCGTGCCGATCTTGAGCATCGCAACGACCGCGATCTACTGGTTGAGCCCGGGTCTTCTGGCCGGTGACAACAACCAGGTCTTCAAGCAGAAGATCGATGTGGCGCGCGCACACCTCGCGCCCGGGACCACTCTCCCCTACGCTGGAGAGAAGTACTGGGATGAGGCCAACCCGTTCCTGTACTACTGGGACGTGAAGCTCGAGAAGCCGGGCGACACCACCGAGGAGGCGGTCGCGAAAGCGCTGGCCTCGTCGCATCGTTCGCTCGTCTGCATTCGCGGCAGGTTGGAAGAGGTAGCTGAAACCGGCGCCGAGTACAAGACCATGGTAGAGGGAAAAGGGTGGGCCTGGCTGAGGTTCGCCCGAATGGAAGAGCCTGACCCGGCACGCTGACGGGCCCGCGCTGCGCACCCGCGAAGGTCCAAGGGATTCCGAGACGGACTATTGCAGTCTGGCGCGTCTCTGGTATGCTCCTCGTTGTTCCTGGACTCTTCTCGACAATGCGAATGAAGGGTGAGCTCCAGGACAAGACAAGAGCTTTGGAGCAGATTGAGAACGAGGAGAAGGAGCAGATGGACCCGTCTGCACTGATGTCAAGAGACATGGGGCTCTTCGCCGCCGAACGCGGGGTCCTCTGGGCGGCGTGCGTCGCCTACTGTGTTGCGCTCCTCTTCTACGTCGCGCACTTCGTCCGTCCGGGCTGGAAGCTCGTCCGCACGGGCTCGACCGTTTCGCTTCTGTCCGCGGCGGGCCTCCAGACCGTCGTCATCATCTTGAGGACCATCCTGAAGGGCGCTCCCCCGTTCCAGAGCCTGTACGAGAGTCTGGCGTGGTTCGCGTGGACCACGATCGTCGCCTACCTCATCATCGAGTGGCGCAGGAACGTGCGGATCCCCGGCTTCTTCGTCTCGCTCGTCGCGGGCGGCGCGGTGCTCTATGCACTCCTGGGCCAGAGCCCGGAGATCAAGCCGCTCTTCCCCGCGCTGCAGAGCACGTGGTTCTTCTGGCACGTCGCGATCGCGTTCGGTTCCTACGCCGTTTTCGTCGTCGCGTTCGCGGTCGAGATCTCGTACCTGATCCAGCTTCTGCTGTGGAAACTCGGGGTGAATGCGGACTACGGCCTCACGCGCGAGAACATCGATCGCTTCCATCGCTCCGTGCACCAGCTCGTTCTGTTCGGATTCCCCATGCTGACGTTCGGCATCATGTCGGGCGCGGCGTGGGCCAACGAGGCCTGGGGCGTCTACTGGCAGTGGGACCCGAAGGAGACGTGGTCGCTCATCACGTGGGTCGTCTTCGCGCTATACCTGCACACGAGGGTTCGCCCCACGTGGCGCGGCGCGCCGTCGACGGTCATCATGATCCTGGCGTTCGCTTGCATGGTTACGACGTTCCTTGGCGTGAGCTGGCTCGCTAAGCTGTTCGGTCTCCCGAGCCTTCACCTTTACGGTTAATTATGAAAGATCGCGAAGTCATGACGGCCGACAGGCCGGACGCACCGCCCCGGAAGAAGCAGAAGACCTTCCCGCGGATAGCGTCCGAGTGGGTACTCCGCGAGCTGATGCGCATCAGGCTCGCTGTGTGGCTCCTCATCGTTATGGCAGTGACGATGATCGTGGGTTCCATCTTTCCCCAGGGCTACGGCGCCGAGACCTACATCGCGTCATGGGGAGAGACCCGTTACGCGCTCTTCTCCAGGTTGGGGCTCCTGGATCTCTTCGACACGAAGTACTTCCTCATTCTGGGCGTCCTCCTCCTTCTGAACCTGCTGGTCTGCAGCATCGTTCGTCTGTCGGGCAGACGTGGCGTGAGCGTTTCGAAGACGACCGCGCCAGATTCCGCGCGCGGCGTCGCCATGGGAGGCGACTCTGACTCCGCCGTCTCGAGAGCGGTCCGCGCGCTGACGGAGCGAGGCTACTACGTCTCGAGGGCGCAGGGTGGGATGCTCTCGGCGCGGCGAGGGCCGTGGCCCGAGGGTGTGAGCCTCCTCTACCACCTGGCTCTGGCCATCGCCATCATCGGATTCCTCGTCTCGGCGCTGCACTCCTACGAGGGCGACGTGACGCTCTACCCGAACGAACCGGTGGTCGTGAAGACCGCAAGCCTCGAGACCGGCTGGCAGAAGTTTCGATACGAACTGGCCGCCTGGAGCTTCGTTGGTTGGCACGCCTTCGAATCGGTCCTTCCGGACACCTCCGAATGGGAAGGCAGGCAGGTCACACTCACGCTTAACGAGTTCATCACGCACTGGGAACTCTATCAGGAGAAGTACTATCCGAGGGACTGGATAAGCGACGTGTCGGTCCAAGTGATTGGCCACGGGCCCGAGGTACTGTGGCCCTCGCAGCTGGTCGAAGTCAACAGGCCGCTCCGAGCCGGTGGGCTCACACTCTATCAGATGGCATACGAGCAGGAGTTCGATGTCGTGGTGTGGCGGGACGACAGCGAGGTCGAGCGTGTGCGCGCGAACGCCTACGTCCCGTTCATGCTGGGGTCAATAGAGGGGATGTTCTTCCCTGGCACCCTGCGCGTGGGTACGCTCTATCAGAAGTACACGCCGACGGAACCGGTCGTGCCGCACGTGTCGCTCAAGTGGCAGCCACCTGAGCCTCCGGTCGATGAGACGGTGGCTGAGGCAGTGGTCGAGGAGCCCGCACCCGAGGAGCCACCGTCGGCGGATGAGGCCGTTGTGCTTACTGAGGCGGAGACCGACTCGATGGGAATGGAGCTCGCAGAGGCCGAATCCATCGCAGCGCCACCTCCCCCGGCGCCGACAGAACGCATCGAGCTGGGCAAACTCTCGGCAGAAGAACCGCTCGAGGTCGAGGGCTACACGCTGACGCTCGAGAACCCTTACGAGGGCAGCGTGCTCACCTACCGGCACGACCCTGGTGTGCCACTCCTCTACATCGCCATCACGGCGTTCATGCTCGGTCTCGCCATCAGGACCTACTGGCCGAGCTACCGCGTGAGCCTCTGGATCGAGGAGGCGGACGGCGGCGCGCTCGGCAGGCTGGTCTTCAGGGCCACCGGTATGCTCGGAGAGCCCAAGATGGTTGAAAACGAGCTGGTCGGAGAACTCGGAGGCGATGCGGAAGTCCCGAGTCCTGCGCCTCCAACGGTTGCTGCGCCTGAGGCCGCCCCAACCGCTGAAGCAGGTCCGGATGACGCGCCGACACGTAAGAAGCATCCTCTTCGCGATGCGCTGCCACCTGACCCCGGCGAAGAATCACCGCCATCTGGCTGACAGCCGCAAGTTACGTAGTTCATAGGGATTGTGCTTGACTCGCCCCCACGGCGATGCTATATGTTGAGTGACGTACATGACGCGGGGTGGAGCAGTCCGGTAGCTCGTTGGGCTCATAACCCAAAGGTCGCAGGTTCGAATCCTGCCCCCGCTACCAACCCGATGCGAACACCCGTCTCTCCGGAGGCGGGTGTTTGCTTTGACGCTGGGAGGGGCGGACGGAGGCGGAGGATCCGCGTGCCCACGGGAAGGTCGTACACGATCTCTGCATGCTACGGTGCGCGCGACTCGGCGCAGATCGCGATTGCGCCCGGCCGCGGGTCCCAGTGTGCCGGCTCCCGGAACATCTCCGTCATCTCTCACGCGAACCTGCGGCTGGCACAGAAGCACACTGACCTCGTGGCCGTTACGCGGTCGACGATGCCGGGCGGCGGCAGCTCGCCTGCGACTCGCGTACGCGTGTCATGTCCCTCGAGCTGCTTGTTCCTCCACTCTGGTCGGTAGGAAGCGCTGAGCACCGACCGCCGGAGACAGCTGGTGCTGACACCGGGGCACCGCGGCCCTTTTGCGCTGGCCAGAGCGTCGCGTGCGGAGGTAGGATGTGACATCGGGCAGCGATCCATGCTAGCTGGAGGGTAACGTCCATGGCGAAGCGCAGCAGGAAGAAGAGCAGAAAGAAGGCTCAGACCCGACCTCGCATGGAGATGCGGACCTGTGAGGACCGGTACTGTCCTATCGCAATCGTGGCCGCCAGCGTGCTTCTGGCCATGTACCTCGCTCTGAATTCCGGCTTCATGGTCAGGCTCCTCAGGAACGCGCTCGGATCGTAGCGGACGCACCCCCAGGCAGAAGGGATGGCGCATCGTGGGTTCTCTCTTGGCCGTGGTGGCGGTTGGGTTTGCACTGGGAAGCGCCTACCCAATGGCCCGTATGTACGGGGACCGCGTTGGGCGACTTCTAGCGCTCGGCGTGTGGTCTTTCGCGTCGCTTGTCGTGGCTCTCCAAACGCTCGGGCTCTGTGCTGCCCTGTCGGGGCGCCACTGCGTGGGTGCCACGCAGCTCGTCATCGTACTCGGGATCGTGTGCCTAGGCAGTTGGTTCACCGCACGCCGGCACCGAGTCCCGAGCGCGGAACGTTGGTCGCAGCGTCTCGCCTCAGATGGCCCGGAAGGCGCAGGCAACCCGAGCGCTCGCGTAGTGCCCGCTATCTTGGCCATCTTCGCGGTTTTGCTTCTCATCTCGGCGCTCACGAGCGGCTTGCTTGCCCCACCCCGAGGGTGGGATGTTCTCTCATACCACCTCCCTCGGGCCGTTGCCTGGCTCCAGAGCGGGAGTCTTCAGCCCTACGGCGGCAACACGGCCTACTACCCGGGCAACGGTGAGCTTCTGCTCCTCACGCTACTCTTCTCGGGGAGCGACCGTTTGGTGTCCGTCGTGCAACTACCCTTCGCCCTGCTCTGCGCGCTCGCCCTCTATGGTACATCCCGTCTGCTTGGGGCCGGTCGGCGCTCGTCCCTAATAGTGGCGATGGTTCTGCTGACGATGCCCATCATCGTCTTCCAGTCCGAGATCGCGAAGAACGACATCGTTGCGCTCGCCGCGATCATGTGCTCGCTCTACTTCGCGGCCCGCGCACTGAACAGAACGCCGTCCCGGGTCGACGGGCATCTCACTCCCATCACGGCCGGTGTGGCAGCTGGGCTCGCGGTCGGGTCTCGATACCCGGCTCTCCCTCTTGTGGTCGCCGGAGTGGTACTGACGCTCGTTCTCATGCCTCGCCGGAGAGATGAGCAGGGCGCTGCAAAGAGGCGGAGCCGGAAGACCCCAGTGCTCGCTCCTCTGGCAGTAGGCGCGATTCTCCTCCCCTCCCTCTACTGGTACGCGTCAAACTGGGTGGCAGCAGGCAATCCGCTGGCCCCGTTCGCGGTGCGCATTGGTGGCGCTCAACTGTGGCCAGGCCTGGACCCCGTTGACGTCTATGGGGAGCAACAGTTTCACTACGTGCGCTCGGCGGCAGATTGGTGGTGGTTCGCGTTGCGTGACAGACCGCTCTCCGGCTCCTACGGCGCTAGCGCCGGATTCGGGGCAGCTTTCGCTGCACTCGTGATCCCGTCTGCGCTCTGGATGCTGGCGGGAGTCGCCGGGCAGAAGCTTCGGGATTGCTGGCGGAGGAGACGCCTTCTTGTGCTGTCTCTCACAGGGGTGGCTCTCATCTCGTGGTGGGTGGCAGGAGTCCGCCTGCCGCGCTACATGCTCTATGCAGTCGTGCTCCCGATGCCGGCGTTGGGCGTGCTGCTCGAGTCGTGTCGTCGATCACGGCGCCGTGCGGCCGAGGTACTGCTTGTCATTGCTGTTGCGTTCTCATCGCTCGGGTCGCTGCTGGTGCTCTACTCGGAGAAGGACCTGACGTCCTCCTTCCTTGGTCTGAGGACCAAGAAGGACCTCTACAGGATGCCATCGTGGGTGTACTCTCTGCCCCCCGGTACGAAGATCGCACTGACACGGATCACTGATCATCAGTACTACTCGACCTTTCGATATCCCCTTGTCGGCTCGCTTCCGGGGAACAGTGTCGTGATGGAGGGCGACGTGGGAACGTCTTTCAGCATCATGCGGGACGGCATCAGAGGAATGCACGATGGACTGGTTGCAGATGGCGTGGACTATCTCTTCATCCGGGCATTCGGTCTTGAGCCCTGCCGCACAAATTACGAACTCCACCCTGACCTGTACGAGCCCGTTCTCGACACGGCCGAGAGCGAGTATCCGTGGTTCAGGAAAGGTGACCCAGTTCTGACGAAGGTGTACCGGGTCCTCCCGTAACACGAGACGGGTCGGTCCTCGTGAGCGTATCCTCTGGGACGATCGTCTCCTGTGGATCCGCCCGGGCCATGGTCCGTCACACCGACCCTCACCATCTCCCGTATCCCCTGCTTGACGCCCGCGTAGAACCAGCGCGCAGTCACGACGTGTACGCTGTCCGAATCGGGTGCGAATCCTGCCCCCGCTACCAGCTTATTCACGACAGGCTCCGGAACACGGCAGGTGATTGCCACCTCCATTTGTTCCGGAGTCAGTCGTATATCCTCCACCGGCCCGAGTCTATCTCTCGAACTGGAGCAGTTCCAGGGAGTGAGGTCACCCTGAGCCGGCTGCCGAACTGGGCCAGATCCTTGCTGATCTGTGGTCCCCACAATCCCGCTTCGGGAGAGGCCTTCCCCTATTTCCGGGAGCGGTTCGAGGGCTTCAACATCCCCTCATTGATCAGGACATCAGTGATCTTCCTCGCATAGCTCATTGCCAAGTCCGTCGCATCAGACGGGTCCATCGTTACAGAGTGGCCTGTCCAGTCCAGTTTCAGATCCCGTGCGTCATAGAGGTTGGTCTCGATCTGTACCCTCGTCGTCTGCTGATAGTATCCGGGAGTGTAGGCAATCTCGGTCGTCTTCACCCAGTACCTGTTGAAACGATCGAACTCCAGTATGTCGACTCTCGTCTCGCGCGGCCGGACGTATGACCGATCCTTCGCAGTGTTCAGCACGGTCACGGTCAGGACGGCCTCATAACCGGCATCGACGACAGCTTTGCGCACAGCCTCGATGTCGATGTCCTTGTCCAGGCGACCATCTCCGTCCTTGTCGTAGATGTCACGCGGCAGGAATGAGGCGCCCGCCGCGGCTCTTATGCCGCGCTTCGTCAGCATCTGACTGAGAGAGGTTCCGAACTCCTGGCGCTTTATCGGCTTGTCGTTGATGGTAAGCACTGCGACCGATCCGTACGGCCTCAGCTCAGAGTCTGCGGCCTTCCACTGACCTTCGATCAGCGTCGTGGTGGCGCAGCCGCCCAGTATCAGAACCGCCAGAGCGATGGCCAAGCGTCTCACGAGTAGCCCCTTTCTTCGACAGCAACACACGATCGGTCGCTCGGCTGGTCTCACGAGTTCCCGGCGTGTCAGAGTCTGCATCAACAAGGACCATGTCTGAAACAGAATGCGATGGTCCGGTGAGGACTGCGAGCTGGCCGACACTATACTCCATTTGGCTGAACGCGGCAAAGCCCCATGTCCCAGTGCGTCTGCGGCCGCGAGACGCGACTTTCTTGCACCCGTGACTCCGCTCTGCTACAGTCCGGCTGAATGCGGGCCAGCAGGCGCAGCGCCGGCCCTGAGGCGCCTGGGGTTCTCCCGGAGGCTGCAATTGACGCCAGATATCCTCACCGTCCTTCTTCTCCTCGCCGCGACGATTATCCTCCTTGTTTCCGAGAGGCTCCGTGTCGACCTCATCGCCATCATCGTGATGATCGCACTCGCGTGGCTCAGGCTTCTGACACCCGCCGAGGCATTCTCCGGGCTCGCCAGCAACGCTGTCGTGGCCGTCGGCGCCGTTATGATCATGGGGTTCGGGATAGAGCGCTCCGGTGTCACCCTTCGGCTCACGCGCGGAATCATCAAGGCGGCCGGCACGAGCGAGCGCAGGCTCGTCGGCCTCGTCTCGGCCGTAGTCGGCGTTCTCTCAGGTTTCATGCAGAACGTCGGCGCGGCCGTGCTCTTCCTGCCGGCCATGCTTCGCATCTCCCGTCGCACCCGCATTCCCGTGAGCCGGCTGCTCATGCCGATGGGCTTCGCGGCGATCCTCGGCGGCACGATAACGATGGTCGGCTCGGGTCCGCTCATCATCTTGAACGATCTTCTGAAGCGCGGCGGGGAGGCGGGGTTCGGCATCTTCAGCGTGACTCCCGTCGGCCTCGCGCTTCTTGCCTCCGGCATCCTCTACTTCCTCGTCCTCGGTCGGGCGATTCTTCCGCCCGCCAAGGCGCAGGAGCCCCTACGTAGCTCGGAACAGGAGTTGATCGAAGCGTGGCAGCTCCCTTCCACGATATACCGATTCACGGTTCCCGTAGGAAGCTCCATCGTGGGGAAGTCGCGCGATGAGCTGGACCTCTGGGGGAAGTACGGCATCAACCTTCTGGCACTCGAGGAAAGCGGAGACGTGCACTACGCCCCGTGGCGCCACACCAGGCTCGCTGCGGGACAGCGATTCGCGGTCCTCGGCCGGAGCGAAGACGTGACGCGCTTCTGCTCCGACCACGGGCTCGCGTGCAAAGAGGGATGCGGCGACTTCAGTGAACTCGACACCGGTGGGAGCACGGGATTCGCCGAGGCCATCGTTCCTCCGCGCTCGCCGATCGCCGGCAAGAGCGTGCGCGAGATCGCTCTCCGGAAGAACTTCAACGTTGAGCCCATCATGCTCCTTCGCGGGGAACTCGAGGACCGCGGTGATTTTTCCGACGTGAAACTGAGGCCCGGCGACGCACTCATCATCCACGGCCAGTGGTCAAGCATCCGCGCGCTCGGCGACCGCAGGAACTTCGTGCTGTCCTCGGCCGTGGAAGGAGAAAGCTCGCTTGCGCGGCGGCCGATTCTCGCACTGGCATGTTTCGTAGGTGCGCTCGTACTGGCCTTTTCAGGTGTGCAGCTTTCGCACGCGCTCCTGACCGGCGCCGTCGCGATGGTTCTTCTGCGTGTCATCACTATCGATGAGGCCTACCACGCCGTCGACTGGCGGACCGTGTTCCTTCTGGCCGGTCTCATACCTCTCGGCCTGGCGATGGAGAAGACCGGAGCGGCGGCCTTCGTCGCCGGGAATATCATGCGCGTGATGGGTGATTTCGGCCCGTTCGCGATCTTGCTTGCCGTGGGCGTGCTCTCGACGTTCTTCTCGCTCTTCATGTCGAACGTGGCTGCGACCGTCGTGCTAGTCCCGCTCGTTCTCATCGTGAGCCGACAGGCCGGTGTGGACCCGCGAGGAGCCGCGCTGCTTGTCGCGGTCTGCGCGTCGAATTCGTTCGTCCTTCCGACGCACCAGGTCAACGCGCTTCTCATGGCGCCCGGAGGCTATCGGAACGCCGACTATCTCAGGGCCGGGGGCATCATGACGGGGGTCTTCCTCCTCGTCGCGTGCACCCTCATCTACGTGCTCTTCATCTGAGCTGCAGCGTACGGACAGGAGGCTCCAATGCTCATCAAGCACTTCTTTGTCGAGAAGATCGCCCACAGCTCGTACCTCATCGCGGGCACGCACACGTGTGCCATCGTGGACCCGGAGCGCAACGTCGACGTGTACATCGACACCGCCCGCGCCCTCGACATGAGGATCACGCACGTCATCGAGACACACTTGCACGCGGACTTCATTTCCGGCCACATGGATCTCAAGAACCGAACCGACGCGACGATCTACGCGCCGAAGTCCGCGAAGTGCGCCTTCGATCACGTTCCCGTCTCCGAGGGCGACAGCATCGAAATCGAGGACGTGAGGCTCAACGTCCTCGAGACACCGGGACACACGCCGGAGCACGTGAGCTACGTCGTGACCGACACGGCGAGGGCGGAGAAACCGGCTTGCGTTCTTACCGGCGACACCCTCTTCGTGGGGGACGTAGGGCGCCCCGACCTCTTCCCCGGGCGCGCCGAGGAGCTGGCCGAGAAGCTCTATGGAAGCCTGCACGAGAAGCTCCTGAAACTTCCCGACTACTGCGAGGTCCTGCCCGCCCACGGCGCGGGATCGCTCTGCGGACGTTCGATGGGTGCGAAGTGGCGAAGCTCGATCGGATACGAGCGGCGCTTCAACCCGGCTCTCCGCATTCGCAGCAGGGAGAAGTTCGTGCAGTCGCTCACTAGCCAAATGCCTCCGACGCCCGACCACTTCGCGAGGTGCAGCGGAGTGAACGCGGCGGGACCGGACCTCGTCAGGAAGGCAAGGGAGCCCGAGGGATTAGAACCCCCGGAGTTCGTCGAGCGGACGCGGGCCCGCGGCGCCGTCGTAGTTGACGTGAGGTCGTACGACGCCTACGGCGGCCAGCATGTTCCCAATTCGCTGAGCCTCACGCTCGCCGGAAACTTCGCGACCTTCGCGGGATGGATCATCCCCGAGAACGCGCGCGTGTTCATCGTGGCGGACGACAACAACCAGGTCGACACGGCGGTGCGGTGGCTCCGGCGTGTCGGGCTCGACCGCGTCGTTGGGTATCTCGAGGGAGGCACGAGCGCGTGGGTGCAGCAGGGGTATCCCACCGCCCACGTCGAGCAGCTGTCGCCCGAGGAGGTCAACGCGGCCGCGGCCGGTGGCGAGGCGATCACCCTCGTCGATGTCCGCGCTCCGGCCGAGTTCGAGGCGTCGCACATCGAAGGCGCGATCAACATCCCGGCGCCCGATCTCAGATCCCGCTACAACGAACTGGACTCCTCCTACCCGGTGCTCCTCATGTGCAGCTCGGGCCAGCGATCGAGCCTGGCGGCGAGCATCCTCGAGCGAAACGGCTTCGAGAACCTGAGGAATGCAGCCGGTGGCTACACGGGCTACGCGGCAGCGGGGTACACGGATGCTTGCGCTGTCTGCGCGTTGCCCCACGGCCCGCGGAGGACGGAGATGCACACAGGAGGGAGATGATGGACTTTCTAACTGCTCCCAGGTGGTCGCCGTACGTCGTCGGCGCCGGCATTGGCGTCCTGAGCTGGCTCACGTTCCTGCTTCTGAACAAGCCGATCGGCTGCTCGACGGCGTTCGCGCGCACCAGCGGAATGCTCGAGAGGCTCTTCCGAGGCTCGCGGGTCGACAAGAAGGACTACTACGTGAAGTTCCCGGCCGAGATCGACTGGGAGTGGATGCTCGTCGCCGGCATCTTCATCGGGTCGTTCCTCTCTGCGCGAGCGTCGGGCCAACTCGCCATAGAGTGGACGCCCGGCCGGTGGGTCGCGGCGTTCGGAGTGACTCCCGTGGCGCGGTGGGTCGTCGCGCTCGCCGGCGGGGTCTTCATGGGCTTCGGCTCACGATGGGCCGGCGGGTGCACGAGCGGTCACGGAATCAGCGGCGCGCTTCAGATGGCGGTGAGCAGTTGGCTCTCTGCGATCTGCTTCTTCGTGGGCGGCATCGCGGCTGCGATGCTTATCTTCCGCGTCATTGCGGGATAGGAGGAGGCCATGCTCAAGCGACTGCACGCAACGAAGCCGGCGCAGCTCGGGCTGGCACTTCTTGTCGGAATAGCGTTCGGGTTTCTGCTTCAGAAGGGCGGGGCGACCCGCTACGACGTGATCATCGGGCAGCTCCTCCTCGAGGACCATACGGTGGTTCGCATCATGCTCGCCGCAGTTGTCGTCGGGACGCTCGGAGTGCACCTCTTGAAGAGCTTCGGGCTCGCCGAGCTTCACCCTAAACCCGGTTCGTTCGGCACCTCGGTGGTCGGCGGGCTCATCTTCGGAGTCGGCTTCGCGGTGCTCGGGTACTGCCCCGGGACCGTCGCCGGCGCCGTGGGCCAGGGGTCGATGGACGCTCTTCTGGGCGGCGTAGTCGGCATCTTGATCGGCGCGGGCGTCTTCGCCGCGGTCTTCCCGAAACTCTCGCGCGGCATCCTTGCCGTCGGGGACTTCGGCGATGTTACGCTTCCAAAGCTTCTCAAGGTAAACGAGTGGGTCGTTGTGCTGCCAGCCTCCGCGCTAATCGTCCTCTTCCTCTGGTGGTTGCACGGCGTCGGGATGTAGCCCCGTCCGCAGGACGGTGCTCGCATCCGTTCCGGGTTCATCCGCCTTCGTTCGGGGACAACGGGAGGTCATCGTATGAGGACATGGATTCTGTCCGGCGCCGATTTCATTGCGCTTGTGGCCGAGGCGGCCGCCGCGATCATCATTCTGGTCGGCGCGGCGCAGGCGGTCTGGATGTTCTTCAGACACACCTTCGGAGGATGCTGCGAGTCACGCGATATGCTGCGAAGTCGCATCAAGCTCGGCCACTCGTTGTCGCTCGGACTCGAGTTTCTGATCGGAGCAGACATCCTCAAGACCGCGGTGGCGCCCAGCTGGACCGAGATCGGGCAGCTCGCCGCGATCATCGGCATCCGAACCGTGCTTAATCTGTTTCTTCAAAGAGAGCTCGAGCACGAGATGATCGCCGCCAAGACCGAGGGGGAGGAGCAGTAGAGGTGATCACAGCCGAGCATCGGAATTCCTGTCCGTCATCGCCGAACACGGCGCTCTGATCGTCCGGAGTAAGACCTGCGTCGACCGCTTCTCGGGAGCGACCAGGACTTCACCAGCCGCTCCCCCATCGTGTCTTGTATGACCTCACAGCAAGCCCCGTTAGCAGACATGAACCGCCCGGGCCTTCCCAGGTCCGGGTGGTTCGCATGTAGCACCGGTTGCGGCGACTACCTGGCCGATCAGGGCGCGTCCTGGATCACGAGGTCGACACGTCGATTGCGCTGCCGGCCCTCGTCCGTGCTGTTGTCCGCAACCGGGCGACTCTCTCCGTACCCATCCCAGCTCATGCGACTCGGGTCGACATCTTGCGAGGCGAGAAACTCGTAGACCGCCTTCGCCCGCCGCTGCGAGAGATCGAGGTTGTACTCCTCCGTACCGATGCTGTCAGTGTGCCCCTCGACGAGAATCTTCATCTCCGCAAACTGGTTCAGGATCGTTGCGATCTTGACCAGGTTGAACTCGACGTCGCGCCGCAGGGTGGCCTTGTCGAAATCGAACAGGATATCGGCCAGGCTCACGATGGTACCGCGCGCGTCACGCCGGATGCGTGCAAACTTCCCCTCCATCTGACTCAAGGCATCAAAGAGCTCGTCCTGCCGTGTCTTGGACTCAGCGCGCAGCTGCTCGAGTTCGCGGCGCAGGTCACCCTGCAGGCCGCGCTCCAGGTCCAGCGTGGCGCGCAGCGCTTCCGCGCGTGCGTCACCAAAGCGGGCTGCGAGCTGCATCGCCTCTAGACATGCGTGCTCATCAGCCTGGGCACGCACACGGCATTCCAGAGACTGGACGGCCCGTGCAGCCAGGTAGGTGTGGTGCGCCATGGCAGCCTCAGTGACCTTCTCGGCCTGGGTCCGGGCTCGACTGCGCAGAAAGCCGTTCTCCAGGTCGGCTGCGGCGACCTTGCGCTCGCGAGATGCCTGACGCCAGGCGGTCCAGTGACTGAGAACCTCACCGAAAGTTCTGGGAGGGAACTCCTCAAGAGCAAGGGTCGATGCCGGCAGGACCGTCACTTCCCGCACCGATTCAGGGCCCCGCCGCGAAATCGCCGCCTCCTGGCCCACAAACTCCTCTGTCTGCTCCAGAACGAAGAGAGCCTCGCGCCACTTCGTCCGCGCTCGTTCCACTTCAAGGCGACACTGCTCAGCGCGCCGTGCCGCTGCGTCCATCTTCTGCATTTCCAGCGCGAGGCGCGCATCCGCCAGGGCTTGTTCGACAACCGGGACGGCTTCCTGCTTCTTGCCCCGTTCTGCCAGAGCCCCGGCCTCAGCACGCTTCTGCCGACCGGGTTCCAACACCTGCTTGACCGTCTGGTCTTCGGCCACGGTTTGCAAATCCTTGTCGTAGCGGTCGAAGTCACTGAGCATCGACTCCACGTCGATACTGCCCGCACACCCGCAAGCCAGAGCCGGAATGAGCAGACCCAGCAAGAGACGTGCTTTCATCCTGCACCCCTTTCATGAGCCGAAAGCGGCTCGCTGACGGCGCTGATCGCGTCGGCCAACGTTCTGAATCGACAGTACAATGAGGACAGCCTTGAGGCAATGGGTTTTCTTACGCCCACGTAACCCGGACTCCCACCACGATGAGTTTCAGGCAGGCCGAGAGGTAACAGGCAAGGCCTTGAGCGAAGCGTCTAGTGGGAGTAATGTGCCTGCCCCTTCTCAGGAGCTCTGGCAGGATCACGACGGCCCGACGGTTTCGCGCGCCGAGTTCGAGTCGAACCTGGCGGCGAAGCTCAAGAGCGCTGCTTTTCGCAAAGACGTCCGGCCCCCATCCACCACCCCCACAGGCACCAGGGTCGTCCCACGCCTCGCAAACGCCACCGCCACCACCTCCGGCTCCCGCCCCGCACTCCTCTCTTGGACTTCGTAGCGGGCCCCCGCTACCAAACCTGAAGCCGCCGGTAGCAATGCCGGTGGCTTCGTCGTGTACGTCCGCGTCCCGATCGGGCACGAGCGTTACCGGCGATGATCTGAATCTCTGTGGTGGTATGGGGTGTAGGGTAGTCTACAA
>JBDRFG010000069.1:0-2863 GCA_043819135.1 Candidatus Eiseniibacteriota bacterium
GCTGTCTCTTGATCACTTCTCACCATCCTCATCCGAGCAGAAGCTCCGGCCACCGTCGTAGGTGGTAGCGAGGCGAACAGCGTCGACGCGTTCAAGCAAACGGTCCCATCCTTTCCACATAGAACGGTAGCCTGGACGCCCCGTGCGCTTACTATCCATCCAGCCACCGAGTTTCGCCAGTGCTTGAAGCGCCCACTGACACGTCGGCGTCTGGTCGGGCAGAGGTCGAACTCGTTCGACAGCGGCCCACAGCGTGACCCAGTAGAGGTGCGGCAGAACCGTTGTGCATGGCGGCGATGGCGGTTGCTCGGCCACCGGGGGCGAGCTCGGCTCGTCGATAAGCTCAGGCCATCGGCTACGGATGTCCGAACCGAGCAGGTCTCCTCGCAGTCGCATCAGCGGAACCGCAGCGAACATGCAAAGCACCGTGGCCCGCAGCAAGGAGTCCCGGGTCTGCATACGGAGCGCCTCGATGTCGGTGCCGTCGGACTTGCAGCATTTGTTGTACTCCTCGATGAGCCAGCGCAGGCAGTAGAGTCGTACGACGCGAATAATCTTACCGACCGAACTGATTCCTTCGGTGGTCAGCAACAACCAGTCGATGGGCTCGACGCCGTCAGGCGGGTCCACTTCCGTCAGGTGCACCGCGTTGAGCTCCAAGAGCGGAAGGACCTCGTGGCTGTTCGCGCGCCCGTTGAAACGGACCATCGTCGCCCGCACCTCCAAGATGGCGTCCCGTGCGCGCCGCCCTCCCTTCTGGTCGATGTGGACTCGAACCCGGCACTGCGGAGCAGTTTGGGCAAGGTGGACGCGCAGCCGGGTTTTCCCCCCTTCGAGTCGGCGATCCCAGCTCGAGCGCACCACGAAACGCAAGTCCGACCCCAGCATCGCCATCATGTACTCATAGACGTCGGACTCGCGGTCGCTGACAAAGACCAGTCGTTCGCGGAACTCGGCGCACCGTTGGTCAACGGCCATCGCGGCCGCCTCCCACTTGAAGCTCTCTTTGTTCTCATAGGGGATCTTCTTGTTGTCTCGCTTGCCCGTGTTCACTCGCACCGGACGAATCGCAAACTGAACGTCCACCGGCCCAATTACGGTCCCGCGTTCCGCATCCACCGCCATGGAAACATGCGCGAAGAAGCCTCGCCGGCCACTCTCCGCACGCCCGCTGCCGAGATCCCCGAGCTCCTCCCGAACGGCGTGCCGGTATCCATAGCTCGTCGTGTCCTGGACCACCACGACCTCATCATTGCATTCGCCCTCGGCCAACCGGCATGTCGCAGCGCAGCCCGCATCAATCAAGGCACTACGGTCACTTTTTTCGTCCCGGATGAATCGATACAGCTGCTCCTGTTCCGCCTTGTTGCCCTGGCAGGCTTCGACAAACGAGCCTTGAGGGCAGTACGTCACGATGGACAGTGCAGCCACCGCTCGTTCCGTCCGCCGCGTGTCGCCCAGGTCTGCATCACTCCACATCTCTGTTGCATATACGACAGAAGAGTCAAACATCGTTGATTCGCGCTTTGTCATACCCTATGAAAGATCATGGCCGGCCTCGGAGTACAAGAGGCAAGATGTGTAGAAGAGACAGCCTCGTCGGGGGAGGGTGAAGACAGGGCGCTGCTCCAAACCGCGACTTGTGATCAAACATGAGGCCTTCGCGGGGGTGACGGAGCAGCGTGGCCGGCCCGGTGGACCAAGTACCTGCTCGTGGACACCCCAGCTCGGTCGTGATTTGATCGCCGGGCCATGTGAGGCTCTTCGACCGGGAGGCTCGAGATGACGGACACCAGGCCCTGCCCTTTCTGCAGCGAGGAGATCAAGGCCACTGCCATCAAGTGCAAGCACTGCGGCGAGCGGCTGCGTCGGCCCCGACCCAGGTTGAAATCGGCGTTCCGGCCCCGACGTTCCACTCGTCGGTCCCGACCCAGGTTGCGTCGGTCCCGCGCACGAGGCGAGCAGCGCGGCGTACTTCCCCTCCGACGTCAGGCACCGGGCCAGGTGCACGAACGACGTGGTCTTGCCCACCTGCCGCGGGGCGTGGACCACGAAGTAGTGCTCGTGGCCGATGAGCCCCCGCATGTCCGGGAGCCGGTCCTCCCAGGGCAGCATGTAGTGCGTTCTCGGGTTGCAGGGGCCCGCAGTGTTGAAGAAGCGTTCCATGGTCCCCGGCATGATACCCCACTCGACCCTGGTACGAGCGCGGAACGTGTGCCGCCATTCCCACCCGGGTCGGTCGGGGACGCAGCATCACCGCGGATACGTACAGGTCCGCGGATTCCCGCAGCGGACGCCCCAGCAGATGAGCTGCTCTCGACCTCCAATGCGAAGTGGCTGCTGTCCATGATGGAGACGTCGGCCACGGTACTCGCACCGGTCGTCCGCCCGTTGGCGGACGTGTCGTCGCGTCGCCGTGCCCATCAGTCCCCGGAGCGATCCAACAGCCTCCGGGCTTTGACCTGACCACGCGATCCGGTTCCATGGAATCGACTGGAATTACCATGGAATATGCTCAATCACGCACATGGCGGGTACAGGCCCCGCCACTGTCTACGGTTACACGCGCAAGCTCCGAGCCGAGCAAGCCGTCGTAGCAGTTCCGTGAGTCAATCCGACCATTTTTGCGAGCTGTGGAGGACGCGTAAGATCCAGACGACGTTTCCTCGGACGCGGTAGACCGCGATGAAAGGGGTGCGGCTGATGACAAGCTCCCGCGTCCCGAACAGTCTCCCCGGTCGTCCGACGTTTGGGAACTCGGCGAGACCTTCGAGTGCATCGAGGACGCGAAGCACGGTCCTCACCGCAGCTCCGGCGTTGTCCTTGCGAATGTACGAGTCGATGGAGTCGAGGTCACGCGTCG
>JBDRFG010000070.1:0-2177 GCA_043819135.1 Candidatus Eiseniibacteriota bacterium
ATCGAAGATGCCCCGCAGGGTCTCGTTGTCGTCGTAGAGGTTGACGTTGTACTTCTCGCAGGCGTCGGTCGCCAGCACTCCGATGCCGCCGCCGTTGGTCACGATGACGACGTTCTCGCCACGGGGGAGGCTCGACGTCGAGAGGAACTTGCAAAGGTTGAATGCCTCCTGGACGCTCTCGGCGCGCAGGACCCCGCACTGCCGCATGATGGCGTCGAAGACCTCGTCCGAGCCCGCCAGTGAACCCGTGTGAGAGGCCGCGGCCACCGCGCCCCGCTTGGAGCGTCCGGACTTGATGACGACCACGGGCTTGAGCCGGGTCGCTTCCTGGAGCACGTCGACCAGCCTGTCGCCGTCGCCGACGCCCTCGATGTACATCAGGATGACCTTCGTGAGCTCGTGATGCATGAGGTACTCGAGAAGGTCCGCCTCCTCGATGTCGGCCTTGTTGCCCACCGATACCATCGCGGAGATGCCCATGTTCTCGACGGCTGTCTTGCCTATCATGGCGAGGCCAAGGGCGCCGCTCTGCGTGATGATGGCGACGTGGCCGGCGTTGATGCCGCCGGGACCGAAGTTGGCGTCGAGCTTCGCCGAGGCGGAGAACATGCCGAAAATGTTCGGCCCGATGATGCGCATGCCGCGCTCGGTGGCGTAGGAGGTGAGCTCCCGCTCCTCCTCGATGTTGCCCACCTCGGCGAACCCCGACGTAATGACCAGGTTGAACCTGGCGCCGAGGTCGGCCGCCTCCTTGACGGAAGCCATGGCGTGCTTCGCGGGGACGCTCGTGATGACGAGGTCGAGCTCGCCGCCGGCCTCCCTGAGAGATGTGTAGACAGGAAGGCCCAGGATCTCGCCGCCCTTGGGATTAACTGGCAGTATCCGCCCCTCGTAGCCGCCCGTCACGATGTTCTCGAGGATCTTGTGCCCGATCTTCGCGGAGTTGTGGGAAGCCCCTATCACCGCGACGGAGCGCGGTTCGAAGAGGTATCGGATGTCGTGTCCGTCACTCGGCATTGGCGCCCCTGAATCCCATTCTCAGCTCGATGACGCCCTCCTCCGTCCTGCGCTGGATGTCGAACCCCATCTTCTCGAAGACGTGCATCATTGGCGCGTTCTCTATGAGCACCTCCGCGGTGAAGCCCAGGAGGCCCTCCTTCTGCGCGAGCTCGGTCAGGTAGGAGAGGACCGCCGTACCCACGCCCGTGCCCTGGTAGTCGTCGCGCACCACCAGGGCGACCTCGGCCGTGTGGCTCTTCGGGTCGATACCGTACTGGCCGACGCCGACCACCTCCTCTACCTCTTCTTCCGTCTTCTCCACTGCCAGTATGATCATCTCGGTCGTGTAGTCGATGACAACGAAGTCCTGAAGCCGCTCGTGCGGCATGTCCCTTCGCTGCGACATGAACCTTCGGTGCACGCTCTGGTCCGAGAGTGAATAGAAGAAGTCCTTGAGGAGCTGCTCGTCGCTGATCTTGACCGGCCGCAGGCTGATGTCACAGCCGGCCTGGGTGGTTCTGTATACCTCGAGCTCTTCCGGGTACTCGCCGCGCTTCCCGGGAATGAACGCCTGGTCGCGGTAGATGAGGTTCCTGTCCTTCGCCTCGCTTATCAGCCACGGTTTGAACTTCGGGTGCGCGATGGATGTCAGGGCCATTGCGCGTTCGCGGATGTTCTTGCCGTGCAGGTACGCAATGCCGTACTCCGTGACCACGTAATGCAGGTCGCCGCGGATGAGAGAGACGCCGGCGCCCTCAGCGAGGCAGGGCACGATCCGCGAGAGCTCGTCGTCCCGTGCCGTCGATGGCAGCGCCAGGATAGACACGCCTCCGGGGGCAAGCACCGTCCCGCGCATGAAGTCAGCCTGGCCGCCGATGCCGCTGTAGTGCTGCTTGCCCAGTGAGACCGCCGACGCCTGCCCCGTCAGGTCTATCTGCAGAGCAGAATTGATGGCGGTCATGTTGTGGATCCGCGCGATGGTCAGGGGGTTGTTCGTGTAGGCTATGTCGCGGAACTCCACTCCGGGATTGTCATGGAGGTACTCGTAGGTCTCCCTCTGTCCCATGCAGAACGTGGCGACCGTCTTCCCTCTGTTGAGCGTCTTCCGCGAGTTGTCGATGACGCCGCGCTTCATCAGGTCGACTATGCCGTCGCTCAGGAGTTCCGTGTGCACGCCC
>JBDRFG010000071.1:0-3005 GCA_043819135.1 Candidatus Eiseniibacteriota bacterium
CGTGTCGAATCGGTGCTGGCCGCTGCCCGGTTTGTGGGGCTCGAGCCCTTCCTGACGAACAACGGCTCTCGACGCCCGTCCCGCGCGCGCCTACTCTCGGACCGGACGACGAGACGCCTGCGCGTCCCCCAGGTGACTCTCTCCCCGAGCGTGAGTGATGGGAGAACCTGGATGGAGAAGATGGAGACCAATCCGACCGGCGCTGCAGCCGGCCGGCCGGGGCGATACGTCCACCATGGCGCCATCATCAGGCGGGTGTTCAATCCGCTGATGGTTCTGATCGGGCACGACGCCGTCCTCTTCGTGCGCGGGCGTCGGAGCGGGAAGCGACTCAGCGTGCCGATGGACCCTCCGTTCGAGTGGCATGGGACGCGGTATCTCGTCTCGCCGCTCGGCGACACCCATTGGGCCCGCAACCTGCGCGCGGCCGGCGAGGGCGAGTTGCGTATCCACCGGCACCTGGAGCGTTTCCGCGCCGTCGAGCTCCACGGAGCGGAGCGTGACGCGATCGTCACGGCCTACGTGAACACCATCACGTGCGGCTGCCTGAGGTACATGAGGCAGCTTCCCGATCCGGCCGACCATCCGGTGTTCCGCATCGAGCCGCTGACCGGCGTCGACTGACACGCCCCGGCGTCGGGACCACCACCGGCGGCAATCCCGACAGCCACGGCAGGAGACGCCAGCTCGTCATCGCTACTCCACCGTCTTCCTGATCCAGACGGCGAGACAGGTCATGCCCAGAGCGAAGGTACCGGCGGCGCACGCTGCCACCCCCACCGCCGGCGTTGTCTCGCCGGCCAGATACGCGTTGGCAAAGGTGTAGACAGTCACGGACGCGATGAGCAGGCCCTTGATGAACAAGAGCCAGATCGATGCGTCGACAACGGTCCTGTAGACCGGTCGCATGTTCTCTCTCCTCCCGTTGAGCGCGTCTCTCGTGACCTCGAACGCCGCCAACGCGACATAGCTCGCCTTGGCGGCACGCACTCGTGAGCTCATCGAAGCCGGCAAGGTCACGCCCGTCATCGATCGACGATATCCGCTGAGTGAGGTCCCTGAGGCTCTCCGCTATCAGGAGATGGGGCGCACCCAAGGGAAGGTCGTCATCACCGTATAGACGCCGATCGGGGAGAATTCCTCGAAAGGCGCACCAGGTGTCCATCAGGGACGGATAGGGAGCATGCGATGAAGGCGATCGTCCAGGACAGGTACAGCCTCCTGCGCTCATCGACACGATGCCCGGAAGAGAGGACACGCCAATGAGCGGCTTCGCGATCGAGACCCGTGGCCTCACCAAGCGATACGGAGAACACCGCGGCATCATCGAGGTCAGCCTGGAGGTGCCCGAGGGCGAGATCTTCGGATTCCTGGGGCCGAACGGCGCGGGCAAGTCGACCACGATCCGCCTGCTCCTCGACCTCATCCGGCCGACGTCCGGCTCTGCATCCGTGCTGGGCCTCGGCTCGCAGACGGACTCGCTCGAGATTCGGCGGCGGAGCGGATACGTGCCAGGTGAGCTCGCGCTGTACGACAACCAGACCGGACAGCAGGCGATCCGCTGGTTCGCCGGCCTGCGGGGCGGAATCGACACGAGCTACGCCTTCGAGCTGGCCGAGCGCTTCCGGGCTGATCTGGATCGTCCTGTCGGCAAGCTGTCGACCGGCAACAAGCACAAGGTGGCGATCATCATTGCGCTTATGCACCGGCCGGAGCTGCTCATCCTCGACGAGCCGAGCACGGGACTCGACCCGCTGGTTCAGCAGGAGTTCCAGGCGGTCCTGCGCGAGACGCGTGCCGAAGGTCGGACGGTGTTCCTCTCATCGCACACGCTGTCCGAGGTGGAGCGCGTCACTGATCGCGTCGGCATCATCCGCGAGGGACGGCTCGTCGTGGTCGAGCGGCTGACCGACCTCAAGACGAAGGCCGTTCGGCACCTGGAGTTCGAGTTCGATCAACCCGCGCAGGAAGGCATGTTCGCCGGCCTCGAGGGCGTTCGAGAGGCGCGGATCGAGGGACGGATCGCGAATGTCGCTGTGTCGGGCGCGGTCGACCTCGTGGTCCGCGCGGCGGCCGCCCTGCCCATCGTCAATATCCGCTCCATCGAGGCGGATCTCGACGAGATCTTCCTCGCCTACTACCGCGCCAACGGCACGCCGCCGCCAACGGTGACGGAGACCCCGGAGGTTGGCAATGTCAGCTAGCGTGTTCGCGAAGGCGCTCAGCGATCGCTGGCGCCTGGTGGCCATCGTGTCGGCCTTCCTGGCGGCCATGAACGTCCTCGTCATGATGCTGTTCGGCTCGCTTGGGGAGCAGTACGGCGAGCTGATGGAGGCACTTCCGGCGGAGATCCTCGCGGCTCTTGGCGCCGGCGACCTCGGCACCCCGGTCGGCTGGCTGAACGCGGAGATGTTCTCGTTCGTCATCCCGATCGGGGTGGTCGCCGTCGGCATCCTCGTCGGCGTCGGGGCGATCGCGGGCGAGGAAGACAAGAACACGCTCAACATGCTGCTGGCAGCTCCGGTCGACCGGATGCAGGTGGCGTGGTCGAAGGTGACGGCGATGGTCCTGCTGCTCGCCCTCGTGGCGGCGGCGACCTTCACCTCACTGGTCATCGGAGCCGCAATCGGCAACGTCGAGATCGGCGCGGACAAGCTGCTCGCGGGCAGCTTCATGGGCCTGCTGTTCGGGATCTTCTTCGCGAGCCTGGCCTTCGGCATCGGCGCCGGGACCGGTCGCTCCGGGCTCGCCGCGTTCGTCAGCGCGGGCGTGGCGGTCGTCGCATTCGTGGTCCACGCCTTCTTGCCGCTGGTCAAGGGATGGGAGTGGGTCCAGAAGGCGTCACCGTACTACTGGTACCTCGGCCCGAATCCCCTCGCCAATGGCGTCGACGTGCCGTCGGCGGCGCTGTTCGCGGGCCTGTCGGCCGTGTTCGTGCTGGTTGGCGTGCTCGCATTCAACCGACGCGACATCGGCGTCTGAGCTCCTCGTACTTCGGCTGGCAC